>JAYTTR010000148.1:0-9316 GCA_043744935.1 Gemmatimonadaceae bacterium | reverse complement strand
TTCGTCACGGATGACGGCGCCGAAACCGATCTCGATCTCGGACACTACGAACGATTTCTTGATCGACCGCTGTCGCAGGCGAACAACATCACGACAGGTCGCATCTATTCAAATGTCATCACGAAAGAGCGACGCGGCGAATATCTCGGCTCAACCGTGCAAGTTATTCCGCACATCACCGATGAAATTAAGGGCGCCATCAAACGCATCGCGCCGGGCAATGACGTTGTGCTCGTCGAGATTGGTGGGACGGTCGGCGACATTGAATCGCTGCCGTTTCTTGAAGCAATCCGTCAATTCCGACGCGAAGTTGGCAAAGAGAACGCCATCTTCGTGCATCTCACACTCGTCCCGTACATCGCCGCCGCGGGCGAAGTAAAAACCAAACCCACACAGCATTCCGTGCGGGAGTTGATGGAGATTGGCATTCAGCCGGACTTTCTCATTTGCCGATCCGAGCGTCCGCTGCCCGATGACGTCAAGCGAAAAATCTCGCTCTTTTGCAACGTCGATTTTGGCGCGGTCATCGAGAGTGCTGATGTACCGACCATTTACGAAATACCCATCTCGTTCGAAGCGCAGGGATTTGCGGATCGCGTGATGGAGCGGTTGCGTCTCACAGCGCCCACGCCCGATCTCAGCGCTTGGCGTGCCATGGTGCAACGCATTACCAATCCGCGTGAACGCGTCAAGATTTGCGTCGTGGGAAAGTATACCGACTACATCGACAGTTATAAGAGCGTGCACGAAGCGCTCATTCATGGCGGCATTGCCAACGATGTTGGTGTCGATCTCGCGTGGACATCCAGCGACTCGTTCACTTCTCCGGAACGCGCGCGCGAAATTCTGTCTGGGTATCACGGATTGCTTGTACCCGGTGGATTTGGCGTGCGCGGGGTGGAAGGCATGGTGGAGGCCATTCGCGCCGCTCGCGAAATGGAGCTGCCATTTTTTGGCATCTGTCTCGGCATGCAGATCGCCATCATCGAGTTCGCGCGGAACGTCCTGAAACTCAACGACAGCCACTCCAGTGAGTTTGCGCCTGAGTGCTCGGATCCCGTCATTTCCATTCTGGATTCGCAACGTGATGTGACGGACAAAGGCGGCACGATGCGTTTGGGAGCCTATCCGTGTCGCTTGCAACGTGGGTCCAAAGCTGCCGAAATTTACGGACAGCCAGAGGTCAGTGAACGTCACCGCCACCGCTACGAAGTATCCAATCGATATCGCGACACATTCGTTGAGCATGGCATGCGATTGAGTGGACTTTCTCCAGACGGCTCACTCGTGGAAATGATCGAGCTCCCGACACATCCGTGGTTCATCGGCTGCCAGTTTCATCCGGAACTGCAGTCACGTCCGCTCCGCCCGCATCCATTGTTCGCAGGGTTTGTCGCTGCGGCCGACCGGCTACGTCGCAACGAAATGCCCGTTGCACGGGCGACGTTAGTGGACGCCGAACGTCAACACGCCCTGCAATCGTCCGCGTTTGTTTCCAACAAACATGTCTGATCGGTCAGTCGCGTTGCGGTTCCCGACAGATCGACTCTTCCTCATCGCGGGTCCGTGCCAGCTCGAGGACGATGCGCTCAATCTTCGCGTTGGCGAAGCGTTAGCGCGTCTCGCTGAGCACGTGCCTGGTGGCATTATTTACAAGGGCAGCTTTGATAAAGCGAATCGTTCAAATATTGAAGGCATTCGAGGTATCGGACTCGATGCGGGGCTTGCCGCGCTAGCCCGCGTGCGCGCTGCAACCGGCTTGCCGGTCATCACCGATGTGCACGATGCGTCGCAGTGCGCTCCGGCCGCAGACGTGGTCGATGTTTTACAAATTCCCGCATTCCTGTGCCGACAAACCGATCTCTTGCTCGCTGCTGGAGCGACCGGTAAGCCGGTCAACGTGAAGAAAGGGCAGTGGATGCACCCTGAGGGCATGCGCGGCGCAACGCGCAAGGTTGAAGCAGGTGCGGCGCTCACAGGCCGACACAGCGGCGAAATTGCTGTCACCGAACGCGGTACGTTCTTTGGATACGGTGACCTCGTGGTCGATATGCGTGCGTTTGCGCGCATGCGTTCGGCATGCGACGTGCCCGTGATCTTCGATGGCACACACAGCGTGCAACGTCCGGGCATGGGTGCCGCAGGCGCCAGCGGTGGCGCGCGCGAATTTATTCCGTCGCTCACGCTTGCGGCTGTCGCCGCGGGTGCACAGGGACTGTTCATCGAAACGCATCCCGATCCAAATCGTGCGCCAAGCGATGGACCCAATATGCTTCCGCTCGAAACCTTGCCAGATCTCATCGCGCGTGCGGTCGATATTTGGGATCGTGTCCGTCGATGAACACTTTGGCGCACTTGCCTGAGATGGTCGTGCATGCGCCACGCATCGAACCGGTGCTCGCCAAACGCATTCGCGTTGTCGGACTCGATGTGGACGGCGTCCTGACCGACGGTGGCATTTACCTCGGCGCAACACGAATGCGCGAGGGCGATGTCGCGCAACCGTTCGAACTGAAGCGTTACGATATTCAGGACGGACTCGGCATTCACATGCTGCGAGAAGGCGGATTGCAGATTGTGATCGTGACGGGCCGCGTCTCCGAAAGCGTGGCGATGCGCGCGCGTGAGTTGGGAGTGACGGCGGTTGTGCAAGATCCAACAGCACGAAAACTCCCGGCGCTCAAACGCATTCTATCAACGCTCGACTGCACGATGGAGGAGGTCGCATTCCTCGGTGATGATCTTCCCGATCTTGCTGTACTCCGTCGCGTCGGGCTACCCGTTGCCGTTGGAAATGCGGTGGCCGAAGTACGGCGCACTGCAACCTTGCAGCTCAACGCGTGTGGAGGATTTGGCGCCGTGCGCGAGTTTGCCGAGGCGCTGCTCGTGGCACGCGGCGAATGGACGGACCTCGTGGAACGGTACGTGGCCAGTCGTATCGAGGATCTCGAATGACGATCGGTAAATCCGACATCGTGGTCGGCGTCGATGCGGCGCAGATCATCGCACGCGGCCGTCGCGTGCTCGCGCTCGAAGCGGCGGCGCTGTCGGCGACAGAAGCCGCACTTGGTGAAGACTTCGTGCGCGCCGTCCGGTTGCTCGCCGCGTGTCGCGGTCGTGTGATTGTGGCTGGTGTTGGCAAGTCCGGATTGATTGGTCGCAAGATGGCCGCAACATTCACTTCCACCGGAACACCCGCCACATTTTTGCATCCGGTCGAAAGCGTGCACGGTGATCTCGGCATTGTTGGGGCGGACGATGTCGCGATTCTTATTTCCAAAAGCGGTGAGACCGAAGAACTACTCGGACTCATCGACGCGTTAGCACGCATGGGCGTGCATATGATTGCGATGACGGCAGAGCGTTCGTCGCGACTCGCGCGACATGCGGAGGTGACGCTCGATCTTGGGGTGCGAGAAGAAGCGTGTCCGCATGATCTCGCGCCAACCACAAGCACGACGGTTACCGTGGCTTTGGGCGATGCACTTGCCGTTGCACTCTTGCAAGAAAAAGGGTTTCGCGTCGACGATTTTGCGAAACTGCATCCGGGCGGTGCGCTCGGTCGTCGTCTGTTGACGCGCGTGACCGATGTCATGGAGTCGGATCGAATTCCCATTTTGCCGCGTACCGCGACGATGCGTGAAGCGGTCGCGCTACTGGCGGAACGACGCGGCATTGCGATTGTGGTGGAACAGGAGCGCGTGGCCGGGGTCGTCACCGCAGGAGATTTGACGCGCTTGCTCGAACGTGTGGCCGACGTGCTGTCGGTCCCGGTCGCAGGCGTGATGACAACGTCGCCGCACATGGCGCGCGAACACGAACTCGGGAGTGCCGTAGTGCATCGAATGGAAAAGCACGGTATCATGGCGATGCCGGTCGTTGACGAGCGTGATCGTTTGGTGGGCGTGATTCACTTGCATGATCTCATGCGAGCGGGCGCAGCGTGAGCGTATCCAGTGCGGCTTGGCCGTTCGTGCAACGCGTCGTTGTTTCGATGTTCGCCGCTGTTGCGCTGGGAGCGGCCAAGTGTCCGTGGAAAACCAAGACGACAGTGGTTCCCGTGACGTCGACGCGTACCGTCATTCCCGATTCTGCCGATCAAGTTGTTTTTGGTCTGCGGACGATCTTGACCGAGCAGAGTGTCGCGAAAGGCGAGCTTCTGAGCGACACCGCCTATCTCTACGATGAGGGAAGTCGCTTCGAGTTGCATCGCGTCAATCTCACCTTCCGTACTGTGCAAGGCATGAAAGATGGGGTGCTGACGTCGCGCGCAGGCACGTACAACCAGCGACTGTCACGGCTCGATGCGCGCGGTGATGTGGTTGTAGTACGCGAGGATGGCAAGCGCCTGACGTCACCGCAGCTCGTGTATGACCAGGCGCGCAATCAAATTTTCAGCGACAGTGCGTTCACGCTCACTGAGCCTACGCGCGTCCTCACCGGTTTCGGTTTCGAATCCGATCCAAAACTCACAACATTTCGTTGCTTGCGTGCATGTAAGGGTGTTGCACCCGTGAACATGCCGGTGAAATAGCGTGCACACTCGTCGCGTTCGGTTCGCGGTGCTGGCGTGCATCGTGCTTCCAACATTCGCCGTCGGGTGCTTTACCAAGGGCAAACGCGTGACGGCGCCCACGCCCGTCGACGGAACTGGACGCATTCCGCCCGCGCTCGCGCAAAGCGATAGTTTCGGCAAGCGCGTCGCGCGTGAAGACAGCATTCGTCGTGCGGACTCGCTGAAGGTTGCGGGAGTCGCTGACTCGGTCGCGCGGAGCGTCGCCAAGGATAGCGCGGCAAAAGCGGGCGCAGTCAAGACGGCAGCGCCCGTGGCGAAGAAGTCGGAGCCAGTCAGTAAACCGTGCGTTCTCGATTTCAATGAATCGCCGCCGGAAACACGCTTGCTCATCAATCAGTTGCCGGACGGATCGTCCATCACCTTTCTTGGTGGCGGATTCATTGGACATTGTCAGGGCGAATCCAGTCGCCTCAAGGCCGATAGCGCGGAGCAGTTTCAGGCGAGCGGTATCGTCAATTTGTATGGCAACGTGTCCTACGACGATCCGGCAAAAATACGCCTCACGGCGAATCATATGACGTATTTAACGCGCGAAGCACGCCTCTTTGCTGACGGAAACGTTGTCGCCACGCAGTTGGCCAGCGGCAGTACGTTCAGCGGACCAAGCATGGAGTATTTGCGACCACTCGCTGGCGTGCGCACAGAATCGAAACTCATCGCGCCCAATCGACCAACCGCACGTCTCATCGAAAAAGATAGCCTTGGCAAGCCAGGTGCTCCGGTCACGGTCACAGCAAACACCATGGTTGATCAAGGCGACAGCCTGCTCTTCGCGTGGGGTGACGTGCAAATCGCCCGTACAGACTTTACCGGCCACTCGGATTCTGCCAGCTACGACAAGTTCGGAAAGCGTTCGCGGCTTATTCGAGTAGCGCGCATTTCCAACACGGATACGAAACAGCCGTTCAAACTCAATGGTGATACGATTGACTTGTACAACAATGATGCGCGCAAACTTGAGCGCGTCGTCGCATTGCATACTGCAAATGCGGTGAGCCAGGATGTGCTCTTGAACGCTGAAAAAATTGATTTGCGACTCGCAGACCAGAAACTCGAACGCGCCTTCGCCTTCGGAAAAGGCCGCGCGAAAGCGCACACGTCGCAGCAGGAACTTGAAGCGGATTCGCTCGATATCTGGATGCCGCAGCAACGCGTGCGTGAGGTCCGTGCGCTTGGACGTGCCATCGCCACCGGCCTGCCAGACACGTTGAAAATCCGATCTGATGATCGTGACATTTTGCGCGGTGATTCCGTGTTCGCAAAGTTTGACACGTTGCGCAGTGCGAAGGACACCGCCGAAAAGCCACATGTTCGTGACATCCACGCGTTAGGCCACGCCAGTTCCTTCTTCCAAGTGCCGTCGCGTCAGGGTGCGAAATTCCCTCCCGCAATCAATTACGCGCGCGGCCGCGACATTCTTGTAGCCTTCGACAGTGGTACGGTGCGGTACGTGCAGGTGGATTCCAGCGCCTCTGGTGTGTATCGAGAACCAGTCGTCGACAGTCTCACCGATAGCACCAAACGCCGCGTTTCCACCAAGAAGCCGACGGGAAAAAATGTCCCCAAAACACCGGCGAAATTGCCGACAAAGCCGCCCACACCGCCAAACGTCGATTTTGATCTTTCCGAATTTCGTCGCCGCATATGACTGAGCCCACGCTGACCAGCGTGACCGACAACGTGCACGTCGCCGCTACTATTGATCGGCTGACCAGCGGTGATCGTTCACTCGCGCTCGCACTCGGCGCATTACTCGAAGTCGCCGATGCGCATGGCGTTGCACCGATGCACGCCGTCGCGACCCGGTTCCGTGATGCGCATCTCGCCATGCTGAAAAGCGAGGGGCGCGACGCCACGCGCGAGGCAAGTCGGCTGTCGCTCGACGAAGTGCGCAGCCACCTCGCCAGCTCGGTTCTGCCGAGACTGGCCGATGCCGGCGCGATTGAACGTCACGATACAAGTCGCGCCAATCCCGACGAAGCGGTAATCGTGCTACCGTCGCTCTGGATTGAAATCGCTGGTCATCGCGACGAGGTCACGCGCAAATTGCGCATTACCGGCGACCACGCAGCACAAGCCAAAGCGCCGCTCGATGCGCCCGCAGATACGAGCGCGGGCTCCGTGCTTGAAGCGACCGGCCTCGTGAAAGTCTATCGCGGTCGTCGGGTCGTGCACGATGTCGCGCTTCGTGTCGCCCAAGGCGAAATCGTTGGTCTGCTCGGTCCGAATGGCGCCGGCAAGACCACCACGTTTTACATGCTCGTGGGACTGATTGCACCACAGGCTGGCAAAATCCTTTTCGACGGCAGCGATATTACGGGAATGCCGATGTACGAGCGGGCGCGACGGGGCATTGGCTATCTCTCGCAAGAACCGTCTGTCTTTCGAAAGCTCACGGTTGAAGAGAATATTCTCGCCATTCTCGAGACCTTGCCGATCTCGAAAAGCGAGCGAAAGGAACGACTCGAAACGCTATTGGATGAGCTGAGCATCAAGCATTTACGAAAGAGTCGCGCTTTCCAGCTCTCCGGCGGCGAACGCCGGCGATTGGAAATCACACGCGCGCTTGTGACAGAGCCCAAGTTTATGATGCTCGACGAACCATTTGCTGGTGTCGACCCGATCGCCGTCCACGATATTCAATCGATCGTGTCGGACCTACGCAACCGGGGGATTGGAGTGCTGATCAGCGATCACAACGTGGAGCAGACCTTGGACATTGTTGATCGCGCATACATCATGTTTGATGGACAGGTCAAAGTCTCTGGAACGGTTCGTGAACTTGTGTTTGACGACACGGTCGCCAAGATCTACTTGGGACCGACGCTCACAGCGCGACTGCGCGCGCGCTTCTCGGACGCAGATGAAGGAGTGGTGAGAACATGAGAACGGGACTGCAGCAAAACGCGGGGCTTCGGCAGGAGCTTAAAATCAATCCACGCCTGTATCAGGCGATGGACCTGCTGTACATGCCGCTGCTCGACCTTCAACAACACTTGAAGCAAGAGCTGCTCACAAATCCGTTTCTTGAACTCGTCGAGCCGGACGACGACGACGATGAGTCGCCAGATGCGGATGAGGCTCCGGAACCGGAGAACCTCGCCGAACAGGAAGTCACGTCCGAATCCGAATCCGAACCTGAAAAGAGCGGCGACGACGACGTCGACTGGGAAGCGGTGCTACTCGATGGATTCGAAACTGGCGGTCAACGCGAAGAAAACGAGCAACGCGAGTGGTACGAGCCGGTAACGGTCGACGCGCGGCACTTGTCTGATCATCTCACCGAACAATTGTCATTGCTGGAGCTATCGCCGCGAGAAGCGTTTCTTGCTGACGAATTCGTCGGCAATATTTCGGACGATGGCTATCTCGCGTGTCCGATAGAAACCATACGCGACGGTGTCAACGAACTGCTGCTGCGCGAGTCCGAAGAGCGCGAAACTGACGTTGAAGTGGCACCCTTCACCGATGCAGAGCTGCAGGCGATGCTGCGCATCATTCAGGAGTTGGATCCGCCGGGCGTTGGCGCTAGAGACCTCCGCGAGTGTCTCCTGCTGCAATTGCGCGCGGCCGGACAGCGCGATGTGCTCGCGTATCGCCTTGTCGATGAGTCCTTCGAGGAGCTCATTGCGCATCGATGGAGTGAGCTCTCGAAACGGTTCGGGATCAACGCGCAGGATGTGCAGAGCGCGGCCGATGACATTGCGAAACTCGATCCGAAGCCAGGGCTACGCTTCTCCGCCGGGAGTGACAATTACATCATTCCGGATCTCGTCATTGACAAGATCGACGGCAACTATCACATCTTCTTGAACGACGGGAATCTCCCGCGCCTCAAGCTGTCGCGCGCGTACACCGAAATTGCGCGCGACAAGAAGCGCTTTGATACCGAGAGCAAAGAGTTTATCGCCAGCAAGCTCAATTCTGCCAACTGGATGATTCAAGCCATCGAGCAGCGGCGCCAAACCATGCTCAAGGTGATGCACTATATTGTGGAGCGGCAGCGTGAATTTTTCGAGCGCGGCGTGCAGGCGCTGCATCCACTCACATTGCGGGAGGTTGCAGAGGCAGTGGGGATGCACGAATCCACAGTCAGTCGCGTCACGAATGAAAAATTTGTGCAAACACCGCGCGGTGTGCTTCCGCTCAAGTATTTCTTCTCGTCGGGGTTATCAACGTCCGACGGCGATGATGTTTCGGCACGCGGCATCAAGGATCAGATTCAAAAATTGGTCTCCAGCGAAGACACCAAGAGCCCACTGACCGATCAGGCGATCGTCGAGATTCTCATGCAAACCGGCGTGCAGATTGCGCGACGCACGGTGGCAAAATATCGCGATCAGTTGGGCGTGCTGCCCGCGCGCATGCGCAAGCGAATCTGACGTGCCGGTGCATCCGTGACGGTACTGTCTGCGGTACCGGTCGGCACCATGCATCCGCCCACGCATGCGGTTGACGTCAGCGTACTTGTGCCGTCCAAGGACGAGGCGGGAAACCTGCCGTTGTTCTTGCAATTGTGTGATGAAACATTTCAGACGCAGCAAACGCGGTACGAAGTCATCGTCATCGACGACGGATCGACCGATGGCTCGTGGGCATTGCTGCAGGCACTCACTGAACGCTTCGCATTTCTTCGTCCCGTGCGTCATCGTGCGCAGCGCGGAATCGCCGAGGCCTTGCGCACTGGGTATTTGAATGCGCGCGGCGACATCCTCGTCTTCTATCCAGCCGACTTGCAGT
>JAYTTR010000147.1:0-2410 GCA_043744935.1 Gemmatimonadaceae bacterium | reverse complement strand
CGTGCACGTCGTTCGGGAAACATTGCATTCCCGTCGTGTGATGGTTTGGCCGATACCGCTATGCCGCCTGCGTCGTCCTCACGGTATCATGTTGCAATGGCTCCCAGTCCACCACGTCGTCTCTTGACAGCAAAGCCGGCCGTGAAACCATCCGCGAAGATGGCACCAAAAGTCGCGTCGGCGAGCGTGTTGCTGCGACGCAAGAACAAAACGGCACGCGAACAAAATATCGTCACCGCGACGGTCGTGCTCGTGGTCGGGAGTCTGGCCCTCATCGGTGGTATTGGTGCGGCGAGCATGCTGCAATCCAGCAATGCGCAAACAGCAATTGTCGGATCGTTTGGTGCGGTGCATACGCAGCAGCGAGATTTCCGGGTGATCAATCAGCGCTTCGCGACGTGGAGCGAGCTGTCCGCGAAAGGAATCGCCCTCCCCGAAACACAGTCGGTTGTCACGTCAAATGCTGATGCATCGCACTGGTTTCTGTCCATTCGTGATCGTGACGCTGGTGTCGTCTGTGATGGCATCGGCGTACTGAACGATGAGGCGGTTGGAATTCGTCCTCCGGTGTGTCGTCCCACCGTCGAGTAGTACCAGCCGCGCACGATAACAGGATTGGCATTTGCGCGAATGCCGCCACATGAGTAACTCGCGGCGTGCACAAACTTCAAATACTCCTTTGGCCTTCGGTGGCCTGCGCGCTCGCGCTCCTCTGCGCCACGCACGACGCTCGCGGGCAAACAACGGCGGCAGATAGTGCGCGTGTGGCGCAACAGCGGGCCGCCGTACTTCGCGCGGTGACCGTGACCGTCACGCGAGATCCGGCGCGAAGTACGCTTGAGCTTCCATTCGCTACGACCCGCCTCGTGCCGGATTCGACTCGGCCGGCACTGCGCCGACTGACGTTTGGCGAATTGCTCTTTGCCGTTCCCGGTGTGCAACTGCAAGAGCGCGCGAATCCGTCGCAAGATCAACGATTGGCCATTCGCGGCTTTGGTGCCCGATCCGCGTTCGGTGTGCGTGGGGTTCGTGTGATGCGCGATGGAATTCCCATCACGTTACCTGATGGCCAGACGCCGATGGATTGGCTGGATCTCGAGAGCGTTGGTAGTGTTGAGCTGGTCCGCGGAACCGCGGCGGCCCTTTACGGAAACGCCGCCGGTGGCGTGGTGGATTTCAAGTCGCGTGATGCGGCGCGCGCTCCGGCGGCAGCAGAGGCGCGCCTATGGGAAGGCGGGGGAGTGCGGCGCATTTCGGCATTGGCGTCCGGATCGGTGCAAGCGCGAGACAGTGTGTCGTGGTTGACGTCGTTCACGCGCACGAACGGCAATGGCGTACGCACGTGGTCACGGCTTGATGCGACGAGCGTGTTTGCGCGCACGCTCGGCACCATCGCGGGCACGCGACTCGAAGTGCAGGGCACATACTACGACACGCCGCGTGCAGAGAATACGGGTGCGCTCACGGCCGCCGAATTGTCGCGTGATCCATCGTTACCCGATTCGCTCAATATCACGAAGGATTCGCGGAAAGCGGTTCGGCAATCCCAGGTTTCGTTGTCTGTATCACGAGGGCAGGGCAGCAATGCAATCACCGCATCGGTGTTCACCGGCACGCGGGCGTTGGACAATCCGTTGCCATTTGCAATTGTCGCGGTGCAGCGTACGGTCGCGGGTGCGTCGGTGCGCGGCAGTGTGCGAACGACGCGTATGGGTTGGCCGACACGACTGACGGCCGGTGCGGACGCGCAGCGTCAGCTCGATGATCGGGTCAATTTCGAGAATTGTGCAGACGTGCTGTTGATCGCCAAACCCAGCGCGAAATGTCCGCAGATCGGCGCCGAGCGCGGCGCGTTGCGACTCGATCAACAAGAGCGAGCCGTTGGTGTTGGTGTGTATACGCGCGCAGAAGTCGAGGCGCCGCATAACGTGTTTGCGAGCGTCGCGTTGCGTCGTGATCAGGTGGCGTTTCGTGTGCGCGATCGATTCATCACGGCAACAAACCTCGACGACTCGGGCCTTCGGACGCTGTCTGCACTGAGTCCGATGGCGGCCGTCGCGTGGCGCGTTGCCCCCCTATGGTCCCTGTACGCCAATGCGTCCACCGCGTTCGAAACGCCCACAATTACCGAGCTTACGAACAAGGACAATGGTGCCGCCGG
The DNA here is from genome assembly GCA_043744935.1 of Gemmatimonadaceae bacterium. Lineage (GTDB taxonomy): Bacteria > Gemmatimonadota > Gemmatimonadetes > Gemmatimonadales > Gemmatimonadaceae > Gemmatimonas. The sequence goes on along the minus strand of JAYTTR010000147.1, from coordinate 249 downwards.
TTTAAACGACTCTTTGGCGCCGCAACACACGCAGACACTGGAAGTTGGTGTGCAGGGCGTGATCGCCAATGATGTGCGATTTGAGCTGGCCAGCTTTCGCGCTACGGTGCGTGATGAACTTGTGCCCTTTGATGTGCCGAATGCTCCGGGCCGTCGCGCGTATCGAAACGCCGGCCGCACCACACGCAGCGGCATTGAAAGCAGTGCCCGTGCATCGCTTCCGTTTGGCGAAGCGGGAATGGCCTACAC
>JAYTTR010000146.1:0-2411 GCA_043744935.1 Gemmatimonadaceae bacterium | reverse complement strand
CGCACAAAGGCATCGAGGGCGCGACTACCGGCGTCACCAATACCGCCTTCATACTTTGCGGGCACGGTGCCTTTCGCAAAGCCATCAGTAATCGTGCGCGAGGACTCGGACATCAGCAAGATCACATCGAAACGATCGCCGAGGTTACCGGCTTGCACATCGGCGTTCGTGATGATGGTGTAATTGAAGTTGTATTGGTCAAACAGCCACTCCGTCCAGCCTTCATCCATACTCGCAGTGAACGGCTTGAACAGCGCGATGCGTGGTTTGACGTTGGCTCCTCTCGCTGCGCCTCGTTCCGCGCGCAACGAGAGATCGGTTACCCATCCGTCTACTTTCGACGCGGCCACGCCACTCACGACGTAGCGTCCGTTTTCAAATTGCACGCGTCCACCGGCTGCGAGGGTACGGTTGATGAGTTTGAACGCGTCGTTTTGTGCAGGGTCAACCGCGAGTGCAGCACCCGTTCCTGTTATGCGCGCAGGTGGCGGTACAATGCCTGCGACCGTTGCGTTGGTGGTAAGCGGTGCATCCGCGGCGATGCGCCAATCCGTGGCGATTCCTCTTGGGGTAACGAGCGCACCAATAAAATCGGTCGACAGCGGTACGTGCGCTTCGACCACCCGAACGTCCATTTGATATGGAAGTGTCCAGCCGGCCGCATCATACGGCGGCTCTGGAGGGCCGTCTTTGGACTCGCGCAAATCTGGGTACTCCTGTACGTCGAACAATTGTCTCACGAGTTCCGAAAATTCTTGATTCATGGGAATGACCCACGTCCCTTTTGCGTACAAAACATTTTCGTATGGCGCGTCACGCGACAGTTGCTGTACGAGAACCCCGTTGAACGCAAGTCTTCGCAGCATCTCGGCAGCCGTGCCCGGGTCCCGTTGCTGCTGCGGAATGATGTATGCATAGGGCGGACCACTGGAGTAGCGGGCGATCGCGTTGCGTCCTGCTTGATACCGATTCCACAATAGTTGTTCGCGATACTTGCTGGCGAAATCCAGCACGGCCATCGACGCGGTACGCATATAGTCAATCGCGTCCTTGATGCGCCACCAACCACCAGGCCACGGACTCGCATACAACGATTGCGGACGTAAATCCTGATATTCCGGAGGAAAATCATGCGTGGTGTAGAAATGCGGCGTTGCATACTGATACAACGCCGTCTCTGTCCAGAACGAAGCGATGTTCTGCAGCATCGGCATATAATCGATATACCCGGGATACCACGCGTCGAATCCCCGGCCCATGTGCGTTGCGCCCACCTTGCCTTCAGTCTCCAATTGCTGGGCAATGGTCATGCCAATCGTGTTTACTTCGCGCGACATTAATCCCGCAACGCGCGGTGCAATGGGTTCGGCAAATGGTGGCAACCAAATCCGCGTGGGAAAGGGCGCTGTTTGATGTTGCACGTAAATGATCTGCGGCTCCCACTCGCGCCACGTCCGAGCGACAACGCGCGACTCTGGCACGTTCAGCATGTATGCGTCGCGATTATTGTCGTGCCCGATATACTTTTGATACAGTTCGTGCAGCGGACTGATCTCGTACGGTGTACCGACCACTTCACGATACCAATTCACCACAATGTTCTGTCCGTCGGGATTGATCGACGGCCACAACAGGAGGACGGTATTGTCGAGAATGGTCTTGATCGCGGGATCCTCTGCGTGGGCGAGCAAATCGTACGCGAGCTGAATGGTGTGCTGCGACCCCGCAATCTCGGATGCATGCAAGCCACCGCTGATATCGACAAATGCCTTCCCTTCGCGCGCGAGCGCACGGGCTTGATCCTCGGTCAGCCCCGCCGGGTGCGCGAGCCGTTGCGCGATTTGTTTGAGGCGGTCAATCTTCGCCAAATTGTCCGGTGACGAAATCAACACCATCGACCAGGTGTGTCCGGTCGATGTTTTACCAACGTCGATCAGCATGATCCGATTGCTCGACGCGGCGAGTTGCATGAAATACTTCATCGACTCGTCGTACGTCGCGAGCTTGAAATCCGCGCCGACCGGAAACCCAAGTGACGACTCCGGCGTCGGAACGGCACGTTGGGAACGCGCGGCGTTTGGAAACGCGAGTACGAGCGCAACGAAAAACTTCATACCGCAGTGCATGTCATGTCACCGGCTCAAGGGGCGCGCGTTGATGTCACCTGCGGGTGCAGCATCGAAGCGATTCCACTAGTCGACATCCTGCTGTCCATCCTTCAGAAACGTCGGCTTCGCCAATCCATCCGTATCGTCGTAAAACTGCACGGCCCCCGGCGTTATCCATTTCGCGATATGAATGATTTGCCCAGCGTGTCCCGAAAAATGCTCTACGACATGATAGATCGCGGCAAATACCGTCGTCCCGCGTCCCTGGATCTGCCGCGATTCACTCAGCGAATCCGCCGTCAA
>JAYTTR010000145.1:0-9402 GCA_043744935.1 Gemmatimonadaceae bacterium | reverse complement strand
TCCCACACGCTGTGTAGGAGAGTCAACAGACCGCAGTGTCGGGTGAGCCGCCTCGATTACGTCCAGTTCGCGGAACAGTCGGTCGTAATCGTGGTCTGACAGCGTGGGGCGATCATCGACGTAATAGTCGATTTGCGCCTTTGACAGCGTGTCGCGAAGTTCGGCGGCTCTCTGAACAGTCGAGGAAGGGACGTCGCTCATATCCAGAAAATAAGCGCGCAACGCGCGGGAGGCAGGATGTACGAATTGACGCGTCGGGATCGCAGGGATGCCGAAGGGGCCACGGGTCTCGCGGTCGGACTCATCGTTGGCGCACTGCTAGGTGCGGGAGCCGCCTTGTTGTGGGCGCCGGCCACGGGCGACGAAACCCGCAAGGTGCTCCGACGTGGCGCACGCAAACTGTCGCAGCGGAGCAGCGCCGCCTTCGGTGATGTAACGGAAGACGCCGAACGCACCGCGCGTCGTCTTATGCGTCGGGGTCGCAAGTATGCGGCGCAGGCACGCAGCGTAGCCAACGACCTGGTCGACGAAGGACGGCGCTACACGGAGCGCTAGTAGCACCGGTGCACCAGTCGGCGCGTGGTCCTACCGCAGTGCGTTCAGCTCCGCTTGGGCAACGCGCCGATTTGCCTCATCAGTCGCGTCCGTGTCGGGTGCCTTGATGGCCGCTTGATAGGCGAGACGTGCATCGGCCGTCCGCCCACTATCGCGTAGTGCACGTGCCAAATCGAGTCGATGCACCAACCGATTGGGCTCCACGTCAGCGGCCTCTTGCATGTAGCGAACGGCTTCGGCCCAACTGGCGCTACCAAAAATCGCTCCGCCAAGAAATGCCTTCGCAAATAGACGTTGAAACGTGCTCAATCGCATAACTTCCGCGTTCCAGACCCCCATCACGTGTAGCGCACCCGCATGCGTCGGCTGCAACTCGATGGCGCGCAGCGCTTGCGTGCGAATTTCACCCGCATATTTCACACGCTCTTTTGGGCCGAGTGTAAGCGCGACGCGGCCAAGGGCTCGTGCCAGATGGAAGTGTGCCTCCGCGTCATTCGGCTTGACGGCGATGGCACGTTTGGCGTAGTCGTTCGCGCGCGCATACAACGAGGCACGCTGGCCCGCATTCGCGTCAGCCTCGCCCAGGTCGGCAGCTTCGCGCGACGCCTTGCAGAGTGCGTCGTAGTTGCGCGGCTCGAGTTGCAAAGCGCGCTCGTAGTGATCGAGCGCGAGCACGGGATGTCGAGCGGCACTTTCGCGATCACCCGCCGCGATTTGCTCGGTTGTCGACTGCGCCAAAAGTTTTGTGGCTGACCGCGCAGCGCCAAGTGTACAACACAGGACCAGCGTAACGTAGAAACGCGCGCGAACAAACCGTGCCGAAGCGATCATTGCAATACCGGAAGAACGTGGCGAATGGCGAGCAGATCGAGGCGCAACGTGCGGGGGCGACATACGCATGGTAGTTTGGCTGCACTATGCTGGCACGAACACTGATCGAACGAAAACGCGACGGTGGACGAATCACTTCGTCCGAATGGCGCACGCTCATGCAACGATATGGATCGGGAGAAGTTCCCGACTATCAAATGGCGGCGCTCGCGATGGCCATTTTTTTCAACGGACTCGATCGCAGTGAAATTGGCGCGATGACCGATGCCATGCTGCGGAGTGGTGCATCGCTGGACCTGACTCATCTGCGCGTAGGTCGTATAGACAAGCATTCAACAGGCGGCGTAGGCGACAAAGTGTCGCTGGTGTTGGCACCGCTCGTGGCGTGCCTCGGCGTTGCGGTTCCGATGATGTCCGGACGCGGACTCGGTCACACTGGTGGTACCCTCGACAAGCTCGAAGCGATCCCAGGGTTTCGCACCGATCTCTCCCTCGCCGACGCAACACGTTTGGTGGAGCGCGTTGGATGTGCCCTCATCGGGCAAACAAATGAAATTGCACCGGCCGATCGACGCTTGTATGCATTGCGCGACGCGACGGCGACGGTGGAAAGCATTCCGCTCATAAGTGCGAGCATCATGTCAAAGAAACTTGCCGAAGGTCTGACAGGTCTCGTACTGGATGTGAAACGTGGCTCCGGCGCGTTTCTTCCGGAACTGGATCGCGGGCTTGCGCTCGCGCAAACAATGATTGATTTGGGCGCAGACTACGGTTGCCCAGTGGTTGCGTTACTCACGGCGATGGATCGACCGCTTGGTCGTGCCTGCGGTAATGCGTTGGAGGTCGAAGAAGCCATCATGGCGCTGCGCGGTGAAGGACCATCAGACCTCATGAGCGTCACGTACGCATTAGGCGCGGAGATGCTGCTCCTGGGCGGAGTAGTCGCCGATCGCCACGAAGCGCGACGTCGCATGGAAGTGGCCATCTCGAGCGGCAAGGCCGCCGCGAAGTTTGAAGAGATCATCGCTGCGCAGGGTGGGAATCCGGCAGTCGTGGAAAATCCGTCACTGTTGCCACAGGCCGTCGAGTGCGAATTGTTTCTCGCACCACGGGATGGCGTTGTTGCCCACGTCGAGCCGCGCGCCATCGGTCGCGGCATCACCATGCTCGGCGGCGGGCGCACGAAAGTTGAAGATGTTGTCGATCCAACGGTGGGTTTCGTGATCACCGCACGTCCGGGGGACATTGTGCGGGTCGGCGAACCACTGGCCACCGTGTTTGCGCGGGATCGCGACGGAGTGGCCGGTGGCCTGGCGGTACTGCGTGACGCGATTCGCATTGCCGACGACGCCGATCCGCCGCTCCCACTTATTTCGCATCGGGTCACCGAGGCTGGAGTGGAAGTTTACGACGGGTAGGAACTTGAAGGGTTGACCTCGACGTTTTTCCTCGCTGTGCCTAACTTGGTGGTCAGGCCGTATCGCAACTGCTCGACCGATCGCCTTGCGCCGTGTATGCACCCTCCAAAAGCATTTCTGATGACACCGACCACCAACCGTCTCCTCAGCTACGTATTTCTCGCCGCCGTGCTGCCGCTGGTCGCGCTGTGGGCGCTGCTGATGAAGGTCTCGACGCCGAACATTACTGGCGGCATGGAGCCCACGGTCACCACCGTGTGTTACTTCGCGTTGACGTTCATCGCGGGCGCATTGATCATCGTCTGCGTCAATTTTTCTCGGCAATTGGCACGGCAGGCGAAGGGGCAGTTCACCACGCCGTAATCGATCGCGCGGGTGGGGTGCCAAGACAATGACGTGTTGGGTTCATCACACGATGAAACTCGATCGCATTGAGGGCGACCATGAGCAACCGCGCGCAACACAGTTCGCACCGAGACAGCATCGCTCGCCTTTTGACGGTGCTCGCAGTTTGTAGTGCCGGTCTCTTCGTCGCCTGCACCAGTACCGAACCGCCTGGCAGCGTATCCAAGGTCACGTCGCCGTCCGCCATCGAGTCGGCCGCGCTCGTCGCGAATAGCGCGCAACAGGCCACCGTTGGCGTCGTATTTACCTACGATGCAAGTCGCGCAAGTACCGCGTTCCGCGCACTGCGTGCAACATCACTGACGTACCGTGTATCGTTTGCGCCCAGTGCGAATGGCCTCAGTGCCGCGGGTGCACGCATTGGTGGTGTGCCGCTTGTCGCTGGCACGTTCGCCGCGACGATCACTGCGTCGGATGCGACCGGTCGCAACGCAACGGAAGTGCTGGCCATTGTTGTCGGCGGCGGGGCACCCGTCACGCTCGTGTCGGCCAATGCGGCGCAAGGCGCGACGGCTGGCGCGACCTTCAGCTACGACGCAACGAAGGGTGGCACGGTCTTCACCGGCGCGTCGCTCACCTATGCGGTGACGTTTGCCCCCAATGCGAATGGCCTGTCGTCGGTCAATGGACGCGTTCTCGGCGTGCCATTGGCCGTTGGCACCACGACGGCCACGGTGATCGCAACCGATGCGACCGGTCAGTCCGGCACTAACGCATTTGCCATCGTCACATTTGCCGCCGATCTCGTTGCGCCGTCACTTCCGGTCGCATCGTTCGCGTATTCCGACGCATCGTCCCCGTTGCCACTGCATTTTTTAGCGGCAAATGCGCCCGGTGGCAGTACTATCGCGCTCGACAACACACCCGCAACGAATCGCACCACCGACGCCGGCGCGACGCTCGGACGCGTACTCTTTTACGATCGGCGCGTTTCGATCAATGATCGCGTTTCCTGCGCATCATGTCATCAGCAACGGTTTGCCTTTGCGGACACCGCCAAACTCAGTCGCGGTTTTGCGGGGGGAACGACCGCACGGCACAGCATGGGATTGCAGAACGCTCGCTTCTATCAGCGTGGCCGATTCTTCTGGGACGAGCGTGCCGCGACGCTGGAAGCGCAAGTGCTCGCTCCCATACAGGATGCGACCGAGATGGGCATGACGCTCGGCAATCTCATCACCAAACTTTCTTTGCAGCCGTTTTATGCACCGCTGTTCCAGGCAGCGTTTGGAAGTCCCGACATCACGAGTGATCGCGTTGCGCGGGCGCTCTCGCAGTTCGTGCGCTCTCTGGTAACGGGCGCGTCGCGTTTTGATCAAGCATTCGCCGGTGGCAATCCAAATTTCAATGCGGTTCTGACGGCACAGGAACTTCAGGGGCTGCAGTTGTTCAATGGTCCGGCCGGATGCGCGCGCTGTCACACCAGCAATTCGCACGTGAGTGATGACGTTCATAACACCGGACTCGACGCGACGATCACGGATATTGGCGCGGGGCAGGGTCGCTTCAAAGCGCCCTCGCTGCGCAACATCGCTGCGCGCGCGCCGTATATGCACGACGGACGTTTCGCGACGCTCGATCAAGTGGTGGAGTTTTACAATTCGGGTGTACAGGCCAACCCGAACCTCGACAATCGCCTGCGTGGCCCTGGTGGGCAAACGCAACGCTTGAACCTGAGTACCAGCGACAAGACGGCGATTGTGAGTTATATGCGTGCGCTCACGGACACGGCGTTTCTCGCGTCGGCGAAGTTTGCAAGTCCGTTTGCGCGGTGAGGGTGTGTCCAAACGGCAACAGCTTTCTGTGCTCATCCGCGTCCCTTGCCATTTCGCTCCAGCCAACGAAACGGGTCCGCCTCCACCGAGACGGACCCGTTTTTTCATCACTGCCACACAATCTCAAATATCCAGATTGCTCACAAACCGCGCGTTCGCCTCGATAAACAATCGCCGCGGCTCCACTTCATCACCCATCAGCGTCTGAAACGTCTGGTCCGCCAACACCGCATCATCCATCGTCACGCGCAACATCGTTCGCGTGCCCGGATCCATCGTGGTCTTCCACAACTGCTCCGGATTCATTTCGCCAAGTCCTTTGTAGCGCTGCACCATGATGTTCGAGCGGCCTTCGTTGCCACCCAATCGCTCGGCGTATCCGTCACGCTCTTTCTCGGTGTACGCGTAAAACTCTTCTTTGCCTTTCGCCACGCGATAAAGGGGCGGCTGCGCGATGTACATGTAGCCCGCGTCGATCAACTCCGGCATTTGCCGAAAGAAGAACGTCAGTAACAGCGTGCGAATATGCGCGCCATCAACGTCGGCGTCGGTCATGATGATGATCTTGTGATACCGCGCTTTGGCCAAGTCAAATTCTTCGCGAATGCCCGTTCCGATAGCCGTGATGATCGTTCGAATTTCTTCGTTCGACAACACCTTGTCGATGCGTGCCTTTTCGACGTTGATGATCTTGCCGCGGAGCGGCAGGATGGCCTGAAAGTCACGCATGCGTCCCTGCTTGGCCGAACCACCGGCAGAGTCGCCTTCGACGAGATAGACCTCGCAGAGCGCAGGGTCGGACCACGAGCAATCCGCCAATTTGCCCGGCAAGCTCGCCACATCCAATGCCGATTTTTTACGCGTCAGATCACGCGCTTTCCGCGCCGCTTCCCGCGCCCGCGCCGCCGACATGGCCTTGTCGATAATCAGATTGGCCGTTTTCGGATGCTCCTCGAGGTATTGCGAGAGCAACTCGTTCACGACACTACGCACGGCACCTTCTGCTTCGGAGTTGCCAAGCTTGGTTTTGGTCTGGCCTTCAAACTGTGGTTCACGCACCTTCACCGATAACACGGCCGTGAGGCCCTCGCGCACGTCGTCACCCGTCAGGCGAATGTCCTTATCCTTCTTCGCCAAATTACTCGACTTCTCGATGTACTTGTTGATGACACTGGTCAGCGCGCTCTTGAAACCGGTCAGATGCGTACCGCCTTCGTGCGTGTTGATGTTGTTCACGAACGAGAACACGGTGTCGGCGTAGCTATCGTTGTATTGCAACGCCACTTCGATGCCGATGTCGTCTCGTTCAGTGTCGATGTACACCACTTCCTGATGCACCGGCTTCTTGTTGCCAATCAGGTAGACGACAAACTCCTTCAGTCCACCTTGCGCAAGAAACGTTTCTTCGCGGAGCGATCCTTCGCGCTCATCACTCAGATTGATCTGAATGCCTTTGTTCAAGAATGCGAGTTCACGAAGACGATTCGCCAATGTCGCCCACTCAAAACGTGTGGTTTCCGTGAAAATCTCGGAATCCGGCTTGAACCACACCTTGGTGCCAGTCTCTTTTGCGGGCACCGTCCCCAACGTCTTGATCTTGGTGGTGGTGATACCGCGCCGGAAATCCATGTAACTCAACTTCCCTTCACGCTTCACCCACACCTTGAGCTCTGCCGACAGCGCGTTCACGACCGACACGCCGACGCCGTGCAAGCCACCCGACACCTTGTACGTATTCTTGTCGAACTTGCCGCCGGCGTGCAACATCGTCATCGCCATTTCCACGCCCGGCATGTTCTCGGACTTGTTGATGTCGACTGGAATACCGCGCCCATCATCCTCCACCGTAATCGAATCGTCGGCGTGAATGATGACGTCGATCTTGTGCGCATGGCCCGCCAGCGCTTCATCGATCGAGTTGTCGACGACCTCGTAGACGAGATGATGGAGACCGCGCGCGGAAGTGGACCCGATGTACATGCCGGGACGCAAACGGACCGCTTCAAGTCCCTTGAGGGCAGTAATACTGTCGGCGCCGTAGCTCTTGTCGGGCTGTTCGCTGCTGTTGGCCATGTGCTGGATGAAGCCGGTGGGGAGAGCAAGGCAGCGCCCGCAAGAGATCCCGCGCGCGCCGCAAACTGGTCTGCAATCACAACCCCAAATCTACCCTGCGGCAGAGCACAATGCAAGTTCCGGACTTATTCCTAAGTCCTTATGTGGCAATTACTTACCAAGCACCTTGCGGGAACGCGCGTGACCTATCGCCGAAGCATCCAACGTAACTTCAGCACCGGTGGACGCGCCGTGTCGCGATTCAGCGAACGCAATAATTCCGGCTCCATCAACGACAGTTCATTCATCCACGCGTTCGTCTTCACCATCACCACCAACGTGCCGTCTTGCTGGAGCAGGGCTGGCTCTGTCACCTGCGCAATTTGCAATCCGACAAGACGAGGCCATTCCGGGATCACCGCTGCTTGCGCCACCCGGTCCGTCAGTCCCGCATTCTTGAGCACCGTCGCCAACACATCACCGACCGATGCCACAGCACGTTTTTTACTGTCCGATGCACCGTAGCTCACGCGACCGCCGCACGCGAGGTCACCGCGCCGTCGCGCATGGTGCGGCATTCCAGCCGCGTGAACGCATCCGGGATATCCTCAACGCGCGGCACCGCCAAGAGCACCTGACCAACGCCGCTCGCCTCGAGCAAGCCAAGCACGCGCGCCGCGCGCCCCATATCGAGCTCGGCAAACGGGTCGTCCAACAACAGCAGAGGCGTGGTGCCAATCGCATCGCGCAACGTTGCCAGTTCGATCAACCGCAACGCAATGGCCGCACTCCGCTGCTGCCCCGCAGAACCGAACGTTCGAAGCTCGCGTCCGCCGAGGAGCAGTTGCAGTTCATCGCGATGCGGGCCGACGAGGGTGACCCCGCGACGCAGTTCGTGCGCGCGTTGCTGCGCGTACGCCTCCAAGAACGCATGCGTGTACTCGGCGGCCTCGGTTGCCGAATCGAACGCGCCGCCGCCTGGCGCCAGGACATAGCGCATCGACACCGTTTGACGTTCACCAATGGCCGTTGCCAACGATGTAAAACGCTCGCTCTGACGACGGACAAACGATTGCCGCAGTGACGCGATAACGCCGCCGTGTTCCGCTAACGCTGGCTCCCACACACTGACCCGTGCGTCGCGCGCGCCACCACCGCGCGCGCCGTCACGCTGTGCGATGCGCAGCTCTGCATTGCGCCGCGCAAGCGCACCGCGATACTGTTGCAGCGCATGCAGGTAGGCGCGCGACGACAACGCCAACGCGATATCGAGATACCGGCGTCGTTCACTCGGTCCCCCGGCCACCAACGCCACGTCGGCTGGCGAAAAACACACCGACGGTACGGCACCAAGCGCCGATGTGAGTCGCGGTTGCTCCACACCGTCCAACGACGCTCGTTTGCGCTTCGACGATCGCTCGTACCCAACGCCCACGCGGTCAAACGCCGTTGGGGCCTGCAACTCAGCGCGCACATGAAACACATTCGCGCCAAAGCGCACCACGTCCGCATCGCGCGCGCCGCGCAAAGACCGAAACAGCGAGAGATACGCAACGGCTTCAAGCAAATTGGTTTTGCCGTGACCGTTTTCGCCAATCATCACCAGTCCAGATGCTGGCACTGAGAGATCGAGGTGTTCAAAATTGCGAAAATCGCGCGCAACGATCCGCGTGAGCAAAAATCAGCGCCCAACAAACAAGGGCGTGCGCTTTTCCAAAAACGCCTGCATCCCTTCGCGCATGTCAGTCGTACTCGAGAGTGTGCCAAACTGGTCGGACTCAATTCGACAACCCTCTTCGATATCGAGCGCCGCGCCGCGATTGACCGCTTCGATGCATCCGGCCAACGCCAATGGCGCGTTCGCCAGCATGGCGCGCATCACTCCCGTTGCCGTTTCAATCAGCGCATCAGCGGCGACGACTTGATCGACAAGTCCGAGTCGAAACGCCTCCACAGCCGAAATAATCTCCCCGGTGAGCAAAAGGCGGAGGGCAGCACCACGACCGATCAATCGCGGGAGCCGCTGCGTGCCACCATATCCAGGCACAATACCCAACTTGGCCTCTGGCTGACCAAGCTTCGCGAACTCGCTGGCGATGCGCACGTGGCAGGCCATGGCCAGCTCGCATCCGCCGCCCAGCGCGAAACCGTTGATAACCGCAATCGTGGGCTTGGGAGAGGTCTCGAAGCGTCGGAAAATCACTTGACCTGCGCGTGCGCGGAAAACGGCAGCGAGTGGTGTTTGGTGCACCAACTCCGTGATGTCGGCGCCTGCAACAAACGCGCGACCAGCGCCGGTCAACAGCACACCGCCCACATCGTCGCGCGCAATCGCTTCGTCGATAGCGACACCCAACTCGGCGATC
>JAYTTR010000144.1:0-9415 GCA_043744935.1 Gemmatimonadaceae bacterium | reverse complement strand
GTTGGTGCCGCTCACGGGCAATCCGTGGAGCTACTCGAACGGCATCAGCACAAATCTTGAACTGTTTGACGGCGGTCGTCGCAATTGGGAGTTGAGTCGCGTGAAGGCGACGGTGAGCGTGGCTGATCAGACGCTGGTGCAAGCACGTTTCGACGCCGCGCTGCAAGTAAAGCAACAGTATTATGCAGCGTTGGCTGCACGTGAGTCGGAAGCGGCGGCAATTGCGCAACTTGAACAAGCGCAGCAGCAGTTAAAGGCGTCCTCCGCGCGCGTTGCCGCGGGCGTTGCCACGAAGTCCGATTCGTTGCGATCGGCGATTCAGGTGGGCAATGCGCAATTAGCAGTGCTGACGGCGCAAAATGATTTACGCGTGGCCAATGCTGCGCTGACGCGTATTGTTGGATCGAACACCACCATTACGGCGGTGCCGGCCGACACCACGGATGTGTCGGCCGCGCTGCCTGATGAAGTCGAGCTGACCAAACTGGCAGGAGAAGGACCAGCGATTCGATTGGCCGATGCCACCTTTGGCGCGGCGCGCGCAACCAAACGTTCGCAACGCTCGCTGTATTTTCCATCGCTCACGATGTCGTACAGCTACTCGTACAATCAAAGCAGCAAGGCCTTCGGGGGTGGCAACCTGCTGTTGGTTGGTGGCAATGCGCCCAATCGTCAGCAGCTCAATTTCAATTTCACGTATCCATTGTTCAACGGGTTCGCGCGTGAGCTGCAAACCGTGTTGTTGGACGTGGCCTTAGTCAATGCCGACGCACTGTTGCGCGACAGTCGGCTCGCCGCGCGTGCGAATCTCACGTCGCTGTTGCGACTGGTGCAAAACGCGCAAGCGCGCATTCAGGTGCAGGTGGCATCGATCGCCGCCGCCGAGGAAGATTTGCGCGTCCAGCAACAGCGCTATGCACTCGGCGCGTCGACGCTGCTGGATTTGCTCACCTCGCAAACGCAACTGAATGTGGCACGGCAAGCACTGATTCAAGCACGCTTTGACGGCCGAGTGGCGCGCGCACAGCTTGCGTCGCTGATCGGGCGCGAACTGTGAGCATCAATAACATTTTGAATTTCTACCGCAGTGTGGCTGTGGTGCGTGGACAATGACCCGTGTGTCCTCGACGGGATTGACCTTCCTTGTGCTCACCGCGTTGCTCTCCGCATGCCAAGCCAAGAAGGAAGCGGCGCCGACGGTCGGTACGGTGGCGATAGATCGTCGCACCATTACGGTTGATGCGCAGGCAACAGGTGCCGTTGAACCGATCAACGTTATCGAGATCAAGTCGAAGGCGTCGGGCCTGATCATCAAGATGCCGGTCGAGATTGGTTCGCAAGTCAAAGCGGGCGATTTGCTGGTGCAGGTCGACACACGCGACGTAAAGAACGGATACGAGCAAGCGGCAGCAGATTCTCGTTCGGCGCAGGCGAGTTTGGATGTGGCGATAGCCCAGAAGAAGCGGTCGGATGAGTTGTATAAAACACGCATTATCACCACGCAGGAATACGAAACGGCGCAGCTCGGGCTTACCCAGGCGCAGGGCGCCCTCGTGCGAGCCAACGCCAGTCTCGATCTTGCCAAGCAGCGATTGGAAGATGCGACCGTCGTGGCGCCGCTGAGCGGGACTATTATCGCGAAACCGGTTGCGGCTGGTCAGGTCATCACATCGGCGACCGGTGCGTTTGGTGGCGGTACAACGTTGCTGCAGATGGCCGATCTCACGAAAGTACGCGTCCGTACTCTCGTGAACGAAACCGACATTGGAAACGTGCGTGCGCAACAGTCGGCACGGGTCACGGTCGACGCGTATCCAGAGCGACCGTTTCAGGGAACGGTCGAAAAGATCGAGCCGCAGGCGGTCGTTGTGCAGAGCGTGACGATGTTCCCGGTGATTGTGTCGCTCGATAACAGTGAGGGGTTTTTGCGACCCGGCATGAACGGCGAAGTGTCGTTGTTGGTTGACCGTCGCGATAATGTGGTGGCGGTGCCGAACGATGCGGTGCGTTCACTGCGCGAAGCTGCGAATGCGGCAAAGCTGGTCGGCTTGAATCCGGACTCGGTTACGGCGATGGTGAAGGATGCACAGTCGAAGATGGGCGGTGGTCGTGGCGCTGCCGGTGGTGCTGGCCAACCTGCGGGAGACGCGCCGACGACGCAGACCGTGGCGATGGATACGAAAGAGAAGAGCGGGGGCGGACGTGGCGAGCAAGGCGGTCGTGAGGCGAAGTCCGGTGGTGCTGTTGGCCGAGGTCAGGGTCGCGCTGGCGCTGGCTCACCCGCTGGAGCACCCGCTGGAGCACCCGCAGCGGCAATGGGCGGCGGTGCGGCTGGTGGGCGTCCGGGTGGTACGTCGCGATCGCGTGCCGGGCTAGTGTTCGTTCAAAACACGACCGGTGCGTTTGAGCCGCGTCTCGTTCGGTTGGGCGCATCAAACTACGACTATTCTGAAGTGCTGTCGGGCCTGAAAGAAGGCGAGAAAGTTGCGACGCTCGCAGTAGCAGCACTGCAAGCCAAACGTGATGCGCAAAACGATCGGTTTCGCAGCAACACCACAGTGCCGGGTGTGCAGCGCACGCCTGCTGCCGGTGGTGGTGGACGTCCGCCCGGCGGCGGCTGATGCTCTACGCCGAAGTCTTTCGCGTTGCGCTCGGCGCGCTGCGGGCGAATAAACTGCGGTCCATCCTCACGATGCTCGGTATTGTCATTGGTGTCGCGGCCGTCATTGCGATGGACGGCATTGGTCGCGGTGCGCAGTCGGCGATCAAGTCGCGCATCACGGCACTTGGCACCACGCTGCTCACGGTATCGCCCGGGCAGGTGCAGGCGCGTGGTGTTGCATCGGACGCAGATCGCGCGAAGCTCACTATGGCCGATGCGTCTGCACTCGAAGCGCAGGGTCAGCTCATCACCGCTGTTCAGCCGGAGATGTCGCGACAGTTACAGCTCCAGTACAACAGCAAGAATACGAGCACGCAAATTGTCGGAACGACGGCCAATTATCTCGACGTGCGCAAGTACGAACTCGCGGCCGGTCGCATGTTCACCACCCAAGAAG
Organism: Gemmatimonadaceae bacterium; assembly: GCA_043744935.1. Taxonomy (GTDB): domain Bacteria; phylum Gemmatimonadota; class Gemmatimonadetes; order Gemmatimonadales; family Gemmatimonadaceae; genus Gemmatimonas. The sequence goes on along the minus strand of JAYTTR010000144.1, from coordinate 6,356 downwards.
ATGCCGGCAAACAACGGTTAGCCGTGCTCGGCCCGGAAGTGGTGAAAAATTTAGGCATTGAAAAGGCTGACGGTATGATTGGCGAACCGGTTCGCATTCGCGGCATGCAGTTTACCGTCATTGGCGTGCTCAAATCAAAAGGCCAGACCAATCCGTTTCAAAACCCGGACGACCAAGTCCTCATTCCGCTCAACACGGCGCGCTTTCGTGTGATTGGCACGGATCGCGTGCGATCAATCTCCGTCTTGGCTGTGTCCGAAGAAAAGATTCCGCAAGCGATGGCCGAGGTGCAGAAAATTATTCGTCATGAACATCGCACACCGCGCGAACGTGACGATGATTTTCAAATTCGCAATCAGGCCGATTTTCTCACGACCGCTGCGGAAACAAGTGCGGTGTTCGGGTCACTGTTGGCCGGCATTGCAATGGTGTCGCTGTTGGTCGGCGGCATCGGTATCATGAACATCATGCTTGTCTCGGTGACCGAGCGCACTCGCGAGATTGGCGTGCGCAAAGCGCTCGGCGCAACCAGCATGAATATCTTGTTTCAGTTTCTCATCGAGGCCATTGTGTTGTGCCTGCTCGGTGGCGCAATCGGCGTGGCATTGGGCGGTGGCGGTGCAATTGCGCTGAGTAACTTCGGCAATTTCAATACGGAAATTTCAAGCCAATCGGTGATTTTGGCTTTTGTCTTTTCCGCTGTGGTTGGAGTGGTTTTTGGTGTGTGGCCCGCGCGACGGGCGGCGAAGCTGGACCCGATCACAGCGTTACGATATGAATAGGGATTAGGGGATGAGGGTAGGGATCAGGGATTCGTCGTTAATCCCTGTTCCCCAACCCCTAATCTTCATGAAGGCTCGCTACATTGCTGCCAGTAAAATGCCAGTCTCTCCCGACTCCCCCGACGCTTCCGTCCCGCTGCGACATCCGACGGGCCCGTCCATCCCGCCTCGCGTTGACGCCGCCGCTCCGCTCGGCAGCGAGCTGCATGCTACGACCAGCATGTTTCCGGCCGCCGCGCCCCTGCACGCGTCGGGACACGATCAACACCCTACCGGTAAGCGACTCGGCATTCTCACCCTTACGGCGCTTGGCGTCGTTTACGGCGATATCGGCACAAGTCCGTTGTACGCATTGAAGGAGTGCTTTAGTCCGTTGTACGGACTTCAGCCCACGCGTGCTAACGTCTTCGGAATTTTGTCGCTCGTGGTATGGGCGCTCACCCTCGTCGTCAGTGTGAAATACATCAGCTTCATTTTGCGGGCTGACAATCGCGGCGAAGGCGGCACGTTTGCACTGCTCGCGCTGATATTTCCACGACGCTCGGCCAATAGCAGCGGATCGAAAGGACGTTTGATCGTTGCGCTCGCGTTGTTTGGAACCGCATTGCTGTACGGCGACGGCATCATCACGCCAGCCATGTCTGTGCTTGGTGCCATGGAAGGCTTGAACGTCGCGTTACCAAGTGTCGCGCAATTTATCGTACCAACTGCGGTGGTAATTCTGGCCATCCTGTTTGCCGCGCAACGGGTCGGGACGGATCGCGTGGGCAAGATGTTCGGGCCACTTATGCTTGTATGGTTTGGTGCGATCGCGGCGCTGGGCACAGTCGAGATCGCGCACTATCCGTCGATCCTGACGTCGGTCAATCCGTGGCACGCATTTATTTTCGTGCGCGAGCATGGGATACTCGCGTTCCTGGTGCTCGGCTCTGTCGTGCTCGTGGTCACTGGAGGCGAGGCGCTTTATGCCGACATGGGACATTTTGGACGACGGCCCATTCGCGTCGCATGGCTTGGTCTCGTATTTCCGGCCTTGCTGTTGAATTACTTTGGCCAAGGCGCGCTGCTCATTCGTGACCCGGCCGCCGCCGCCAATCCGTTCTTCTTGCTTGCGCCAAAAGTGCTGCTCATTCCGCTCCTCGTCATTGCGACCTTAGCGGCAATTGTCGCATCGCAAGCGCTTATCTCCGGCGCCTTCTCCATCACGCGGCAAGGCATTCAGCTTGGCTACATCCCGCGCATGGAGATTCGTCATACGTCGGAAACGGAGGAAGGGCAGATTTACATTCCCGAGGTGAATTGGTTCATCGCTGTAGGATGTTTGCTCATCGTCATCGCGTTCAAGAACACGTCGAACCTCGGTGCGGCGTACGGCATCGCGGTGACGGGCACCATGCTCATTACCACAATCCTCTTTCACGTTGTTGCGCGATTGCGCTTTCGATGGCCGTCTTGGAAAGCGTGGTTGGTGACAATCGCGTTTCTCATTGTTGACATTGCGTTTTTCAGTGCCAACGCGATAAAAGTGGCGCACGGCGGGTGGGTGCCACTCCTGATTGGCGTTGGGCTGTTTGTGCTGATGATGACATGGAAGCGCGGTCGACTGCTCCTCAACGAACGGCTGAAAGAAGGGTCGATGCCGCTCACGCTGTTTCTCGATGGCGTCGAGAAATCGTCCGTACACCGCGTTGCCGGCACCGCTGTGTTCATGACGGGCAATGATGATGGCGTTCCGCCGGTTCTCTTGCATCACCTCAAGCACAACAAGGTGCTGCACGAGCGTGTTCTGTTAGTCTCGGTGAAGACCGCAGATTCACCGGAAACGTCGCCCGGCGAGCGCGTGCGAGTCAGTCCGCTCGGACAGGGATTCTGGCGCGTCGTTGCGGTATATGGTTTCATGCAGTCACCTAATGTGCCGCAGGTGCTTGAAGTGGTCGATCAAATGGGCATTCGCTGCAAGCCCATGGAGACGAGTTATTTTCTCGGACGGGAGCGGCTCATTCCTGGACGTGGTCGTCCTGATGATCCGTTTGCGATTTCCCACTGGCGCAAGGTGGTCTTTGCGATCATGGCGCGAAATGCCCGTTCGGCAACAGAGTTTTTTGGTATTCCACCCAATCGCGTGGTGGAGTTGGGTACGCAGATCGAGTTCTAACGCGGCGAACGTCCGCGCCTCACTTCCGACGGTCGCGCGATGAATAGTGTCAAGGAGAGCACGACATCCTTTCAATCACAGCAGGCAGACTTCCGCCCGCTGTCCGCGGAGCAAGCGGCGTTGTTCGAGTTGAGCCCGTATCCGACGCTCGTGCTGGATCGGCATTTTCGTATTCGGTTCGTCAATGCCGCCGCGCTTGTCTTCGGCAGCGTAAATCGCGAGACACTTATTGGCCGCAATCTGTGGGATCAGTATCCAGAACTCGAAGGTTCGATTTTCCATCAGTCGTACGCGTCGGTGCTTGCGGAAGGGACGCCACGACACTTTGAAGAACATCGGGCAGCGAGCGACACGTGGGTGTCTGTATTGGCATATCCCGCCGACGACGGCGTCGTGGCCGTGTTACAAGACATCACGTCGCGTCAACGTGCCGAGCGACTTGATGCTGAATTTCATCAGTCACAGAAGCTCGAATCCCTGGGAACGCTGGCTGGTGGTATTGCGCACGACTTCAACAATTTGCTGGTAGGAATTTTGGGCAACGCCTCGCTCGCGCTGCTTGATCTCACGGCGGATTCGCCAGCGCGCCGCGGCGTCGAAGAAATTGAGCAAGCGGGCCAACGCGCGGCCGAACTGACGCGTCAACTGCTCGCCTATGCTGGGAAGGGTCGTTTCGTTGTGGAAAGTGTGGACGCCTCCGCGATCATCAGCGAGATGGCCGCCCTGCTGCGCACGGGCGTGTCCAAGCAGGCGTCAATGCAGCTCGATCTGCCAACACTTCTTCCGGCGGTCGACGTCGATACGACACAGTTTCGACAAGTTGTAATGAATCTCGTCACCAACGCCTCTGACGCACTCGCGGGAGACGCAGGACTTATCAGCATCCGAACAGGGCATCTGCAGCTTAACGTGGACTATCTCACGTCGTGCGTCGGCGGTTCGAACGCGAGGCCTGGTGAGTTTGTGTTTGTTGAAGTACGAGACACCGGTGCTGGAATGGATTCGCCAACAATAGCGCGCATCTTTGATCCGTTTTTCTCGACGAAATTCATAGGTCGCGGACTCGGACTTGCCGCGACACTCGGGATTATGCGCGGACATCGCGGCGCCATTCGCGTGCTCAGCGAAGTCGGTGCTGGAACGTCCATGACCCTGCATTTTCCCATCAGCGATCGGCGCCCACCTGCGAATTCGACTCCACGCGATACGCACTGGCGCGGCACGGGGCGCGTGCTGGTGGTCGACGATGAAGCAAGCGTGCGCTCCGTGACACGCGCGTTGCTTCAACGTCGCGGCTTTGAGGTGACCGACGTTGCACACGGACTCGCCGCACTCGACGCATTTCGCACACATCCCGACGACTACTCGCTCGTCTTGCTGGATCTCACCATGCCCGGGCTGGGAGGCGAAGACACCTTTCGTGCGCTCCGTGAATTGCGACCGAACCTGCGTGTCGTGTTGATGAGCGGATACAACGAGCACGAAGTCACTCGGCTCTTTGTTGGCCGTGGATTGGCCGGATTTCTGCAAAAACCGTTTCGCGCCGACGAACTCTATGCGACCGTAGCGCGCATTCTCGAAATTGATCGCCGCGCTACATAACCTCTGCCTACGCCTCTTCCTGTTGGCACTTGCAACAGGCGGCACGGAGATGAACGGACACAACCGATCGCGTTAGTCACCCATGGCCGGTACTGGCTCCATCGAACGCGCCGGGGCGACCATTCGACGAGCGCGTCGCGTCTTGATGGCGTCGAGATATGTGTACACGACCGGTGTGACGTACAGCGTGATGAGCTGCGAGAAGGCGAGACCACCGACCACCGCCAGGCCGAGTGGTTGACGTGATTCAGCGCCGGCTCCGAAGCCAATCGCGATGGGAAGCGTGCCCATGAGCGCCGCCATCGTCGTCATGGTGATCGGACGGAATCGCACGCGAGCGGCTTCCATGATGGCCTCATGCGCCGACATGCCATGATCGCGTTCCGCCTCGATCGCGAAATCGATCATCATGATCGCGTTCTTTTTGACGAGTCCGATCAGCATGATGATGCCCACATAAGCATAGACACTCAGATCCTTGCCGAAGATCAACAACGTTATGAGTGCGCCAACGGCGGCGAACGGCAAGCCCGACAAAATGGTGAGCGGATGAATGAAGCTTTCGTACAAAATGCCGAGCACGACATAAATGACGAAAATTGCAACGAACAACAATGCGAGCAACCCGCTCTGCGCCTGCGCGAAGGCCTGTGTATCACCGGACAGCGCACTGCTGACGTCTGGCGGCAGCACGGCGCGCGCTTCGCGTTGCACGGCATCCACGGCGGTACCCAAGGCAATATTCGGACGCGTATTGAACGAGATTGACACCGAGGGTAACTGTCCGTTGTGCTGAATCGTTTGCGGCCCCACACCTTTCGTGAACTTCGCCACGGATCCAAGCTCGATCAGATTTCCTGTGTTCGAACGGATGAACAGTTTGCTCAATGCCGCAGGATCACGTTGAAATTCCGGTTTGAGTTCGAGCACCACCCAATACTGATTGGTTTGCGTGTAGATCGTGGAGACTTGGCGCGACCCGTACGCATTATAGAGTGCTTGTTCGATCTGGCTCGCCGTTACGCCGAGCGTGCTGGCACGCTCGCGATCAATCTCGATGCCGACTTGTGGGTTGCCCACTTGCAAGTCACTGGAGATGCTCTCGATTTCCGGCAGCTCGCGCATGCGTGTTTCAAGTGCGCGCGCCGACGTATACAGGAGCGCAATGTCAGACGCTTGCAGCGAAATTTGATACGAACTGTTGCCGCGACGTCCGCCAATGTTGATGGGCGGGTTGTTACGGAAGAACACTTGCACGCCAGGCACTTTTGATGTCGCGCGTGTCAGCTGACGAATGACTTGATCGACGTGAGGACGCACGCTGCGGTCATTCAGCGTGAGTTGTAATCGGCCGCTATTGTTGCCGCCACCACCACCGCCGCCGCCCACCGAACCGAGTACGAATTTCACGTTGGGGTCATTCTGCACGATGAGCGCGACTTCTCGCACTTTTGCCGACATCGCTTCAAACCCGATGCCTTCCGGACCTTCTATCGATCCGCTCAGGCGTCCCGTGTCTTCCGATGGCAGAAATCCCTTGGGAATGTACAGAAACAGGCCAACGGTAAGCGCCAGCATGATGGCACTGAAAACCATCGTCCATCCGCGGTGCTTCATGATCCAACCGAGTGATCGCACGTAGCTGGATTCGGTGCGCTGGTACAGTCGTTCAATCGAACGCCATTTGCCCTCGTTGTGCGCGTGGGCATCGTCCGAGTGCAGAAAGCGCGCGCACAGCATCGGCGTCAGCGTGAGTGAGACAAAGCCCGACACGAGAATCGCGACACCAATGGTGACGGCAAATTCGCGGAACAATC
>JAYTTR010000143.1:0-9415 GCA_043744935.1 Gemmatimonadaceae bacterium | reverse complement strand
TCGGCCATATCGCGTACGACGAGATACTGGCCGCCTGGATACTTGTCCACTTGCGAAGCGGTGGCGCGCGTTTCCTCGTGGTAATACTTCCCGTGAATAAGGGACGTGAAACCGTCGCGCGCATACGCCTCCACGCGCTTCCACACATTCAAAACGGAACCGCACGTCGTGTCCACGACAACACACCCGAGCTCGCGCAGCGTCTGAAAATCCTGCATCGTGACGCCGAACGCGGGTAAAATGACGACATCTTCCGCTCGCACCTGCGCGTAGTCGAAGCCCTTTCCACTGGCCGCGAGAAAAACCACGCCCATCTCGCGCAATTTCGCATTCACGTGCGGGTTATGAATGATCTCGCCAGCAAGAAAAATTCGGCGGTCGGGAAACTTTCGGCGCGTTTGATACGCGTAGTCGACCGCGCGCTCGACTCCGTAACAGAACCCAAATTCCTTGGCCAGCCGCACTGTCGTATCGCCCGCCGTGAGTGTGTACTCCTGCGTGCGCAATAAATCGACAAGATGTCCGGTGTAGTCGGCCGCGAGCGTATCCTGGACTTCTGCCTTGAGGCCAAAACCTTTTCGCACATACGTCTGCGCCGGCGCAATTGCCGATCCGTCTGGTGTTAAAGCAGTATCAGCCATGTGAGGAATCTAGCGAGGCCGTGCAGGGGGAGGCGACATCAACCGCACCGACTCAACGGAGCATAGATACGGTGTCAGCGCCGTCCGATATTCCAAGGAGAGCGCGCGTTTTTCGAATGTGGCCACGCTCACGCATACCACGACCAACGCCGCTGCGGCGATGAGCAGGTCCCGCTCCGGCAAACGCACATCCACCTGAAACGTCGCCGAAGTATCGCCCAGTCGCGACACGTACATCACCAACGTGAGGGCATCGTCGATGCGCGCCGGTGCGAAGTAGTCAATACTCAGATGGCGGCGTGGCATCCACACCGTCGGCGCATCGAACGCCGCTTTGAAGGGAATGCCCGCATCACGCATCAGCTCCTGCTCGGCGACCTCGACGAGTCTTGTGAACGCGCTGAAGCGCATGATGCCAACCAGATCCACGTCGCCCCAGCGCACGCGGTCCTCCATGACGAACGGCTGTGCTGCGGTCATCGGGAGCAAGGAAAGAGTGAACGCGGGCGCCGTGGTGCGCCACGGCCCGCGATGTGCAGGCGATCGAACGACAAGCACGTGAGGGTTTCCCCGCTGGTGCAGTGCTTTACCTGAACCCAAAATTACGACTATGTATCACTCACTGCTTGTACCGCTCGACGGCTCGCCATTTAGCGCGCACGCCGTACCGATCGCAATCGAGATTGCACGTCGCACCGGTGCCGAGATACATCTCGCCTTCGTGCTCGACCCAAGTACATACATTCCCTTCGTACCGGGGGAAGTCACGATTCCTGTGTACGACGCGGGTCTGCTGAAGGAACAGCGTGATCGCGATCAGGCGGTGCTGGACGCGCAAGTGGCCGCCATCACGTCGCAGGGTATCCGTGCGAAGGCGCACCTCGCCGAAGGGATCGTGGCCGAAGTGCTCGCCGAATTGGCGGTGACGCTCAACGCTGACCTTACGGTGATGACCACGCATGGACGCGGCGGATTTACCCGGCTCCGGCTGGGCAGCGTGGCCGCTGCGTTCCTGACACGCGCGACCGCGCCAATCTTGCTCGTCCGCAGTGCTGATGAAGTCACCCCCCCTCCGCTTCCAACAGGCACGCTCCTATGCGCACTCGATGCGTCACCGTTCGCTGAAGGCATCGTCTCCCACGCGACCACATTCGCCGCCGTGCTGCAGATGCGGCTCGCGCTGATGTCCGTTGCAATTCCGCAAACAATGCCGATGGCCCCGTTTGGCACCGAGATGTTGGCCGATGTCAATGCATTGGATAACGAGGAATCGCGACTCGCCGACTATCTCACCAGCGTGCTGCCACGATGTCCGGTGGGCACGACCATTCGCGTGAGTACGGGTGTCACTGCGGCGCGCGCAATCCTCGATGAGGCGGAGGCCATTCATGCCGGCGCCATCGCAATCGCGACCCACGGCCGTGGCGGTATTGTACGCCTGTTCCTCGGAAGCGTGGCCGATGAGTTGCTGCGTCACTCGCCGCTGCCGATGTTGGTCTATCGTCCCGACGAATCGGCGAAGTAGTCGGAGGCAAGCCACGGTACAAACGCGTATGTCACCAGCGTTTCGTATGCGCGTTGTCGATCAATCAATCCGGCAGTGAGGATGCCGACCGCGCCACGACCGTGTTTGGTGCCAACGGTGTTCGCGATCGCATCCATCGCGTAGCCCAGCTCTTCGCCGGCGCGTATGCGCGAGGCTACACACTCGGGAAGTGGCATCGCGAGCGAACCACCAACGCCGCGCACGCCGTGGCGATCGACCGCTACCGCCCACGCGCAGGTGCGCATGTGGCCATCCACCAGCAGCACCACGCCACCTTCCAAACCAACGGCGAGTGTCGCGTCAGACTGCGCGAGCGCGGATCGGGCGCGTGTCTCAGCGCCAAATTGTGTTTCTTCGTCGCCCATCGGCTGAGGCGCCACACCACTGTCAACGGCAAGTCCGGTCACCTGCACGTCGCGCACAAAACGCTCGAGCACCGCGCGCACCGCCGCGAGTTTAACGGGATTGGACGATCCGACAACGACTCGAGAAAATGCGGATGTAGTCATGGCCAAGTGGGACGGAAGTAAAAGCAACAACAGTAATCTGCTCGCCTCGCTTGCTCGCAGCCACGTATCCGGCTAACGTAGCGTTTCGCCATGCCCGTCTCCTCAGCAGCAGGCCAGAGGGCCGACGAGCCCAACCACGCGGTGAGCCAATTGCCGCTGCCAACCAGCGCGCGTCTCTGGCTGGCCTTCGTCAATACCGATTCTGCCGCGCAAGCACCACGCGGCGACTCGTTGCGCACATTCGATGCGTTACTGTCGTGGTTGCACACCGAAGGCACGCTCGACGAAGAGCGGACGTCCGGTATCCGCCGTCGCGCGCTCCTGCAACCGGCGGCGGCAGCGGCCGCACTCGTCGACGCGCGTCGCGTACGCGCAGCCTTGCGCAGTCTCGCCGAACGTGGCGCCACGTCGGAACGTGTGCGCGATGAGACCGTCATCGAGATCAATCGCGTGCTCGGAAGGAGCGCCGGAACGCGACGGCTCGATCGATTGTCCGACGGCGCCTATGTCCGATCATTCGTGCCCACGGGAGACGCCTTCATGGGGCTGATGATTCCCGTAGTCGAAGCTGCCGCCGACTCACTTGCCGCGAACGAAATGGCACGCATCCGTCGCTGCGCAGACCCACGATGTCATCGCGTCTTGCTCGACACGACGAAAAACGGTCGTCGTCGCTGGTGTGACATGGGAACCTGCGGCAACCGCGCGAAGGCCGCACGTCATCGCGCCAAGGATGTGCTTCGCGGCAACGCGCTGCCATCTCGCGAACCAGACGTCGGTTAGTGGACACTCCGCACGCGCCGTACACGCCACCAAGTTCGCGCACGCCGACGCAGCCGGTGGACCGCGTCGACTCGGCGGTAGCCCTCACGTTGGAGCGCGGCTTCGTCGCGTCACTACGCTGGCTGGTGTCAGAAGGGGATGCACGTGGTGTGCGTCGCATTGCGGTCGAACTTCGAGCGCTCCGCGAGGCGCTCGCGACCCTCGACGAGACGCGCGCAGCGCGCGATGAATACGCCATTCGCGCCAATGAACTTGATCGCGAGCTGCAAGCGGCAATGGCCATGCTTGGACCGGGAACAGCGATCAACGGCAACGGCTCGCTCGTCCAACGATTGGCGAAACTGCGCGAACGACTCGCGGCGGATACCGCGTCACGACGCCAGCTGGCCATTGAACGCGACGCATGGCGGGCGATGTGCACACTGTTGACCCAAACGCGAGCGCGCGTACACGAGTTGCTTGAAGAAGCAGAAAGTGAACGCGATGAATTGTCAATTGCACTGAACGTCATGCGCGCACGCATCAGCGAGCTCACGCTCCTTCATGACGACGCTTCAAAAAATGCGACAGCCTCGCGCGTCGAACTCAAGAACATGCGCGAACGGCTCGGTCGCTGGAGTGGAACGGTGGAACGTGCGTTGCAGGAACTGGCGGTCGCAGCGGGCTCAATCGCCCGCCACGATCCACCTACACGGTAGCAATAGTCACCGTCGGAGCACTCGACGGCGCAAGCGCAGCGCGCACCACCGACTCTTTCAGATATCCCATTTCCACGGCGTAACCGGCAAGCTTGCGCTGCAAAAGTCGACGACCGCGAAATAACCGCGACTTCACCGTGCCCTCGGGTACGCCGAGTACTTCAGCGATCTCCGCGTAACGCAATCCCTGCAGATCGCTCAGCACCACGGCCGACCGGTACTCTTCCGGCAATGCGCGAATGGCACGCGTAACTTCGTCGTCCAGAAATGAATCGTAGAATCGACCTTCTGGATCCATCTCGCCAACGGCTTCGAAAAGCGCCCAACCTTCGGTATCCTCGGGCTGTTGCACTTCGCGCGCATCGATCCGGCGCTTGCGACTCACGAAGACGTGGTAAAGAATGGTGAACAACCACGCCCGAATGTTTGTGCCGAGGTGGTACTGCTCCCAACGCTCCAGCGCGCGGAGAATCGTGTCCGAAACCAAATCCTCAGCGTCGTCGCGTGACCGCGCCAACTTGAGTGCGAATGAATACATCGCGTCAAGGTGAACCAATGCTTCGCGCTCGAACTGGGCCCGCCGTAGACCGCGATCTGCGGGCGTGGTGTCCTGCTGCACTACGGCCGCCCGTAGCGCCTCTTCGTTTGTGCTGACCATCACGTCTCCTTGCTGCTATTCAGAGGTGCGCACAACGGGTACCACCAGCGCATCACGGCCGTGCATCGCGATGAACCGTTTCAGATCGAATGCGATGCCTTCCAGCACCGCCATGTCGCGCTTCACTCGCGTCATGAGCACTGCGCCTTCCAACGCAGCGATGATGAAACGGGAGAGACGCACTGCATCGACATCGTCCTGCAACTGGGGCCGAGCCTCCCACAACAACGATCGGATTTGACTTGCCCACCGTTCAAACACCGCCTCGATGCGCACACGAAACCCTTCGTGCGCGTCGGCGAGCTCCGCCGCCAAATTGCCAAAAGGCGATCCACGACGACCGCCACTCTCCGCTTGCAGCGCGACAACCGCATCGATGAACAGGTTCAATCGTTCGAGTGGATCAATCATTGGCTCGCGAAGAATGGCCAAGCCGCGTTCCGAAAAACGCTCAAACTGCCGATTCAATACTTCGTAGCCCAGTTCGTCCTTGGACTTGAAGTAATGATAGAAGTGGCTTTTGCCACTGAGTTTCGCACCCTTGATCACGTCATCCACGGAGGTTGACGTGAAGCCGTGCTCCGCGATCAGCGCGGCTGCGGCATCAAGGATTTGCGATCGGCGTTCTGACATGCTGCTAAACTAGGACCGTACGGTCCTAAAAGCAAGGCCTCTCACTTGAATCGCGTAACACTATGCTATTGAAAGCTTTACAACCTGTGCCATTTGTTCGGCAGACACACGGCGAAGGCAAATTAATCGCAAAATTAGGACCGATCAGTCTTTATTTTATCGCCGCTTCCCTTTGCCGCCAGAACCACGACCCCGCCCACCGGAGGCACCGTCACGACCACCAGATCCACCACGCTTACCATGTCGGCCCGAGTCACCGCGCACATGACGCACATCGCGCTCACGACGACGCCCCGCGTCTTCATCACGACGAGCCGTCGGTATGGCATGCAGCTCATCGTCCGTAAATGGCAGATCAAGCTTCTCCTGCAAATTTGCGAGATCATTCGCCCGCACTGAACCACGCTGACCGCGCGGCACGACGTATCGCACCGGTCGATCAAGCACCGGTACCTCGTCCTGCACCATCGTACGCGCCAACTTCTCCGGGAGACGCAAGCGCACCACAGCCTGCGATCCACGTTCATGCTCTTCAACATCGTATTCAAGCGCTACCGTCCGATCACGAATTTCCACCGCACCAGGTAACGCACGAGCCTCCGCCAACTGCGCATCAGAAACAAACGCGCGACGATCAAGTTTGAGCGGCAGCGCGCGAATTGATTCCCAATCGTTCGCATCTCCGAACGCGTGCACATACCACAACGCCAATTCGGCCTGACCGAAACGCGGAGTTACGCCGCCCAGGCGTCGCCACACTTCGCGGATTTCTTCTACGACGGGCTGATTGCGACGCACCGCTTGATGACGCAACTCCCCACGCGCTGCGCCATCGGCCAGCAATCGCCGCGCGGCGTCCGCTATGTCCGACGGAAATTCCGTGAGCGGTTCACTTTCGCGCGACAGCTCAAAACCGTAGTACGTCACGCGACGACGCAGCTGCACCGGCGAATGCTTACGCTCGACATCCAGCGTCAGCTCCGCTGGGTGACGCTCGGCGTATTGCTTGATGAGATCAATCGGGAGCTGCGTGCCCTCAATGCCTGCACGTGCGACACCTTGGCGATCAGCGAAATAACGCAACGTGCCCGCCACAGCACCCCAACTGCCGCACACACTGGTTTTGGAAACGCGCGCTTCGTGTCCTTCCGCCGTCTGTTCTTCAATGACCAAATCGAACGGCATGAAACGCGCAAGCAAATCCGCAAATCGTCGCAGCGTGCTTTCCCGTGCGATCGGTAACGACGTTGGCAGCGACACACCAACGCTGCGGTACACACTCGCCATCGCCAACGCCGCATCTTCCAGCGACTTCACCAACACACCACGACGTTCAGACCATGTGGCAATACGCTCGGCGTCGAACATATGACGTGCGAGTCCGTACACTTCACCCACATAGCCCGCGACACCATACCCTTCGGCGTACAAATTGTAGGCGGTGAGATGATCGCTGCCCCGGACAACAATGCCTTCGAGGTCGCGTCCGTCACGCGTCATGCGATGCAGCGAATCGATGCCACTCATCACCGCAATGACCGGCAACAAATCATCGTCGCCGTTGACAATGAGTTCGCCCCATGCGCGATCAACGGGTAACGCCTCCACGGCCCGGCCGTATGTCGTGAGCCGTCCATCTTCGATTAGACCTCGCGTTTCCAGGTGCTCGACCGCGCGACGATATGCCACTCGATCCAGTGGCACCGGGAGCTCGAGATCATCGGCACGCACGCCCAACCCCGCGCACGTGAGTGCGACGCGCTCTGAATCACCAGCCAGTTGAAATTCTGGTTCAGTTGGGCGTAACGCCTCAAAACGAATGTCGCGATCGCTCAGGATGTACACGCGGCCGTGCTCCACGCGGCCGTGCACACGTCCGGCCATTTGCAAAATTTCGTTAGAACCCAAGTGCACCCGCGTGAGCACATTGCGACCACGATCAATCACATTCGTAAATCGAGTGTCGTCGATGATGACCGTATCGAGACCCGGTACGTTCAGTGCGCTTTGCCCCGCCGCCGTCATTGCGAGAAAAAACGGCTTCGGAATCGTGCCTTCAAGGAATGGGCGAATCACGCGAATAGGTTCACCACCATGATAGTGCGCCGCCGAAATGCGCGGGTAGCGCGCACGTACCCACTCCGCCGCTTCCTCTACCATGGCACGCGTTGGTAAAAACATGGCCACGCCGCGTTGCGATTTTGCGAGCTGTTGCAAAAACTTTTCGTCGAGAAAGGCGAGCGGTTGCTTGCGCTCAACTTCAACCTTCGCCGCACGCTTCGCATCAAACGCCGATATCTGCAACACGTCGGCGCTGCGTAAATACTGCGCATAGAATGCAGGATCGACAGTCGCGGAGAGCCAGATGTACCGACAACCCACGCGCTTGCCGAGCGCCAGGCACAACTCGAGTTCGGCGCTGGTTTGATGGATTTCGTCAACGATGAGTGTGTCCGACGGCTGAATATCACCATCTTGAAACCAGCGCCGAGCGATGCCGGTGGTGACAATCACCACGTTCCACGTTGGCGTTTCTGGCGTCGCTTCGCGTTCGCGATTGACCACACCGACGCGAAGCACCGTGGTGCCGAGAATGGTTTCGGCGATTGGGCGAATGGCGAGTGTCTTTCCGGTGCCCGTTCCGGCCACGATGCCGAATCCGCTTCCGCTGGCCGCCAATGCCCGAAGCTCAACGCCCTTCGTGCGTTCGAGAAACGTGTCGAGATGCAGGCCAACAGCGAGCTCGATGGTTTCGCAGGCCGCGCGCGTGGGGGCAATGACGATGATACGGCCCGTGGACGGTTTCGCGGCGGCGTAGGCTTCGCGGTCGGGCGGCAGGTAGCGGTCTTGAGTTTTGCGCACACCGCAAGATATCGCGGGTATACATTCGGAGCGAACGCCCACAGCTTATGCGCGTGACGCGGTGGCAGACTTCCGCAGGTTGAACTCTTTCCGGACTGTACGATGAGCGCACCAGACGACAGCGGCGAGCGCGCCGAATGGATTGACGTTGGCACCTTTGCGACGGGGCTTGATGCTGACATCGCGCGAGACACGCTTGAGCGCTCTGAAATTCCAGTGTTCGTGCAAAGCAATGCCGCCGGCATTTTCGGACTGGCATTTCAAGGCGCCGTGTCTGGCGGCATCACGCTTCGTGTGCCTTCGCCCGAAGCGGAGCGTGCGCGCGCATTGCTTGCCAACGCGCCGCTGTTGGACAGCAACGAGTACGTCGACGATGAACCGATCTCGCCCTGACACGACATGCCCGGCGCGCGCGACGATCATCTCCTTCGCCTGATTCAGCAGGCGGCAGCAGCATTGAAGCTCTTCCGTGAACGACTCGTCGGCGGTGAGAGCCCGGATGTGCTCAGTCGCGATATCAGTGCGGCCATTGGCACATTACTCGGCCCACAACGCATGTTGTTGGAGCGACTCGACGGCTGGTCCTCCGCAAATTTGCTCGGCGATCGTGAGCGCGTGCAGGTATGGTCGGAATTCTTGGCGCTACAAAGCGAGATAGAGCAAAACGCAGGACGTTATGACAGTGCGACTATGCTGCGAGCGCGTTCGGCGGCGCTTGCGACGCACGGTGTGAAGCGATCGTCGTGACAGATTCCGCACAGCGGACGTCGGTGATCTTGCGTTGTGCGTGGGCAAGGAAGCCGCTGGACATTGCGTATCACGATACCGAATGGGGAATTCCCGTGCACAGCGAGATGGTGCGTTTCGAGTTCCTCACCCTTGAAGGGGCACAGGCCGGTCTCAGCTGGAGCACCATCCTGAACAAGCGTGAACATTATCGCGCTGCATTTTTCGGGTGGGATGTTACGCGTATTGCACGCCTCGACGACGCCGACATTTCACGTTTGATGCTGAACGCCGGAATCGTTCGCAATCGGCTAAAAATCCGCAGTGTCGTTCGTAACGCGCAAGCGTTTCTCGCCGTA
>JAYTTR010000142.1:0-9459 GCA_043744935.1 Gemmatimonadaceae bacterium | reverse complement strand
GTGGTGCGGCGCTGCAAGGTATTCAGGCGTGGCGATACCTGACGACCGCGCTACTGCTGGTGCTGTACGCGTTTTTCACGCGCGCGCCAGCACATCCAGCGGTCGGGCGGGAATGGTGGCGGCCGCGTGTGCTGCTTGTGGCGGGTGGTGGGCAAGCTACCGTGGCAACGCTCGCCTTGTTGGCGTTGCGATGGATCCCGGCGTCGACGGAAGCATTTCTGTTTTACACCTTTCCGGCGTGGGTGACACTGTTTACCGCGATACGCGGCGTCGAGCGGCTCACGCGCACGCGATTGCTCGCGCTGGCGTTGGCACTCGGTGGTATTGCCTTCATGGTGGGCGCGCCCGCTGCACATTCGTTGCAACCAATTGGCGTGGCGTGCGCGTTGTGTGCGGCCATTGTATACTCGATTTACATCCCGGTGCTTGACCGGCTGCAGCGTGATCGCGAGCCGTTGGATGTCTCGCGGGCTATCGCGGTTGGAGGAGCAATTTTGTTTTTCACGTGGGCAATTGCGACCAATACGCTGTTCGCGCATTTCGACGCGCTCACCATCGGTTCCAGCGTACTGCAAGGGATCCTGTCGGCGGGCGCGTTTGTTGGGTTTTTGACGGGGCTGGCGTGCTTGGGCGCGGTGCGTACCGCGATCACGTCAACCATCGAGCCGTTTTGGACCACGTTGCTCGGCGTCTTGCTGTTGGCGCAGCGGGCGGGCGAGGGAACGCTCATTGGCGGTCTGGCCATCATGGCCGCCGTGCTGCTCCTCCAGCGGAGATCCGTGTCGAGTATGCGGCTAGATTCGTCTACAGCGCAGCGAGGCGATCATCCGGGTCGCCCGACCTCCTGAGGATTTGCATGTCAAAGATTCTGGTTACCGGCGCTGCCGGCTTTATCGGCTACCACACCAGTGAACGCTTGCTTGCACGCGGCGACGAAGTGGTCGGCCTGGATTGCGTGAACGATTACTACGATCCGTCGTTGAAAGAGTCGCGTATCGCGCGGCTTTCCACCAAGCCGGGTTTTCGCCTGGAGCGCATGCAGTTGGGTGATCGCGCGGGTGTTGAGCGATTATTTCGCGACGAACGTTTTGACAAGGTGATTCATCTCGCCGCGCAGGCGGGTGTGCGGTATTCGCTCACCAATCCGCACGCATACATCGAAAGCAACCTTGTGGGCTTCCTGCATATTCTGGAAGGATGCCGTCATCACGGGGTGCAGCATCTCACGTATGCGTCGTCGTCCAGCGTCTACGGGGCGAACACCGCGATGCCGTTTTCGGTGCATCAGAATGTTGATCATCCTGTGTCGTTGTATGCGGCGACCAAGAAGGCCAACGAGCTGATGGCGCACACGTACAGTCACCTGTATTGCTTGCCTACGACGGGGCTACGCTTCTTCACGGTGTATGGACCGTGGGGCCGTCCTGACATGGCGATGTTTTTGTTCACGAAAGCGATTCTCGACGGCAAACCAATTGACGTGTTCAATCATGGGAAGATGTTGCGCGACTTCACGTACATCGACGACATCGTCGAAGGCGTGGTGCGCACCAGCGATCACACCGCGCAGCCCAATCCCGATTGGAACAGCGATGCTCCAGACTCAGCGACAAGTCGCGCGCCGTATCGCTTGTATAATATTGGCAACAACAATCCGGTAGAGTTGATGTACCTCATCAGCACCATTGAACAGCAGTTGGGTCGTGTTGCGGAGAAACGCATGATGGACATTCAGCCTGGTGACGTACCGGCGACGTATGCCGATGTCGAAGCACTCGTGCAGGATGTCGGCTTCGCACCGAAGACACCAATCGAAGTTGGCGTGCGCAACTTCATCGCCTGGTATCGCGAGTACTACGGCGTGGGAGACTGAGGACGGCATGAAGATCACGATGATCGGCACGGGGTACGTAGGGCTCGTTTCCGGCGCATGTTTTGCGGAGTTTGGTCCACAGGTGACCTGTGTCGACCTCGATGCGACAAAGATCGAGCGATTGCGTCGCGGGGAAATCCCAATTTACGAGCCGGGATTGGAAGATCTCGTTACCAAGGGTGTGCAGAGCGGGCGCTTGACGTTTACGACCGACCTCGCCGCCGCCGTTGCGGATGCCGACGCGGTGTTTATTGCTGTTGGTACACCGTCGCGTCGCGGAGACGGACATGCCGACTTGCGTTACGTCGAAGCAGCGGCGGCAGATATTGCGCGCGCGCTCACGGGGTACACGGTCGTGGTGACAAAGAGCACCGTGCCCGTCGGCACCGGTCGTCGCGTCGCGCAAATTATTCGAGAGACCAATCCTGCGGCCGATTTTGACGTAGCGTCGAACCCGGAGTTTTTACGCGAGGGATCGGCCATTCCGGATTTCATGCGTCCGGATCGCGTGGTGATTGGCGCCGAGACCGATCGAGCGCGAAGCGTGCTGCAGTCGCTGTATCGACCGCTGTATTTGTTGGAGACGCCGGTGGTGATGACCACGCTGGAAACAGCGGAGCTCACGAAGTATGCGGCTAACGCATTTCTTGCGACAAAAATCACGTTTATCAACGAGATCGCGGATTTGTGCGAGAAGGTTGGTGCAAACGTGCAAGATGTGGCGCGTGGGATGGGTCTCGACGGGCGCATCGGCAAGAAATTCCTGCATGCGGGCCCTGGCTATGGCGGGTCATGTTTTCCGAAAGACACGATTGCCCTGGTTCGCACCGCGCAAGAATACGGATCGCCAGCACGTATCGTCGAGACGGTCGTCCAGGTGAATGATCGTCGCAAAGGTGCGATGGCGTCGCGCGTCATGACGGCGGCTGGTGGTAGCGTGCGCGGCAAAACGGTTGGCGTGCTTGGTGTGGCGTTCAAACCCAACACAGACGACATGCGTGATGCGCCGAGTCTCGCCATCATTCCGGCGCTGCAGGATGCGGGCGCGAGTATTCGTGCGTTTGATCCCGCGGCCGTGCACGAAGCAACCCCGTTACTGCCAGGCGTGACGTGGTGTACGGATGCATATGACACGGCGCAGGGTGCGGATGTGCTGGTCCTCATTACCGAATGGAATGAATTTCGCGCGCTCGACCTCGAGCGACTGGGAGCGGTGATGCGCGCGAAGGTCCTGGTTGATCTGCGTAACGTGTACGATCCTGCCGAAGTGCGCGCGTCGGGTTTCGCATACTCTAGCGTTGGACGCACTTAGCACAATGAACGTTCCGTTTGTTGACCTCAAGGCGCAATACCAATCACTGCGCGACGAAGTTGGCGTTGCTATCGGTAGCGTGCTTGCGGACGGAGTGTACAACAACGGTCCGAACGTCACCGCATT
Source organism: Gemmatimonadaceae bacterium (assembly GCA_043744935.1). Taxonomy (GTDB): domain Bacteria; phylum Gemmatimonadota; class Gemmatimonadetes; order Gemmatimonadales; family Gemmatimonadaceae; genus Gemmatimonas. Next base: position 6,148 of record JAYTTR010000142.1, on the reverse strand, counting down.
CGAACGCGAATTCGCCGATTGCGTGGGCACGCCAAACGCGATCGGTTGCGCGAATGGCAGCGACGCACTGGAAATAGTGTTTCGCTCGTGGGGTACGCGTGCCGGCGATGAAATTATTGTACCGGCCAATGCGTGGATCACGGCAGTGTCATCAGCCACGATGTACGGCGCTAAACCGGTGTTCGTGGATGTGGACGAGCACACGGGTACGATTGACCCCGTGGATGTCGAACGGAAAATCACGTTCCGCACGAAGGCCATTGTGGTGGTGCACACCTTTGGTGTACCGGCAGAGATGGACGCTATTTTGCGCGTCGCGCGACCGCGTGGCATTCGCGTCCTGGAAGATTGTGCCCAATCGCTGGGCGCGCGTATTGATGGTCATCAGGTGGGCACCATCGGTGCCGCCGCGACCTTCAGTTTTCGCCCCGACAAAACACTCGGCGCCTATGGTGATGGTGGTGCCATTGTTGTGAACCGCGATGAGGATGCCGATCTGTTACGTCGTATTGGTAATAGTGGGCAGGCGTTCGAGAACGATCACCGCATGGAAGGGCGTAACAGTCGGCTCGACGAACTGCAGGCCGCTGTATTGCGCGTGAAGTTGCGACATCTGGACGATTGGGTCGATGCGCGTCGTCGGCACGCGGCGCGCTACCTCGCGCAGCTTGCTGGCTTGCCGTTGACACTGCCCACCGTGCTCAAATTCGCCGAGCCGTCGTGGCAGATATTTGCGATCCGCGTGGAGAATCGCGTTGGACTACGTGCTGCGCTCACGCGCGAGCTGATTGAAACGCAGGTGCACTATCCCGTGGCGTTGCCGTTCGTGCCCGCGTACGCGTATTTGCGACATACGCCGGAGCAGTTTCCGGTGGCGTACGCGCGGCAGTCAACGTTGCTGTCGTTACCCATGTATGCCGAGCTCAGTGATGAGCAGATTGATCATGTGTGTGCGGTGGTGCGGAGGTTTTTGGGGGCGTAGGCATGAATTTGAAAAACGGCAAATCACGTTCCGCGCCAGCATGACCGATGGTCAGCCGCTTGTCGAAGTAGAGTTGCCAGACGCGGCGGTCGAGCGCGTCCGTCTTGGTGCGCTCGCGAATCAACACCTTGCGCTCGACCGGAGCGAGACACAAATGCGCGATGCCGAAGCACTATGTGAAGGCTGTAGCGTGATGGGAACGGTGGGAATCGCCGTCCGCTTCGACGCAGAGAATGCACCAATTGAAATCCATCGTTTCTGTGCGCTGTGTTGGCCAGAACAATCGGCGCGCTATATTGCGCGATGGGACGAAGAAGTGCGCGTCGCTTCGGAGGCAAGCCTGCGAGGTGAGCTGTTGGACGCGACGAATACGAGCTCAATGTTCGGCTCGACCACATGGCATGGAACGCTCGCACTGGTGCGAGAGATCGAGCGCTCGATGCATCCACCGCTCCCTCCAACGCCGCAGGACTTAGCGCGGATGGCCGCAGAGATCGCGCGTGTCGCACCAACACACGACGGTGCGATGCCGCACGAAGTCATGATGTTCATACAGCGACACCACGATTCACGTCACGTTTAAGCCCACCAATGAACGGATACAACTTCACCGAGCATGTGCGGCATGCGATCGCGTCGGCTACGAACGAGGCGACGCGCAGGAAGCGCGACGCCGTTGGCACAGAACACCTGTTGCTTGGTCTGCTCGCTGAAAGCGAAGGCGTGTCTACCGCAATTCTCACTAACTGCGGCGTCGACATCGTCCAGCTACAGCAACACATCGAAGCAAGCATACAACACGGCCCAGGCGCGGCACCGAGTGATTCGCATCCGCCGTTTACCTCACGCGCGAAAAAAGTCTTGGAGCTGGCAATGGCCGAGGCGCACGACCTCGAGCACACGTATGTCGGCACCGAGCACCTACTGCTCGGCCTTCTTCGCGAAGAGATTGGCATTGCGGCGCAAGTGTTGACGCATTTCGGAGTGTCGCTCGATAATGCACGCGCGGAAACAGTGCGGTTGGTCGGGCATGCCGTGCCTATTTCGCACGGCTCGGTGCCTGCCCGACCGATCGCTGGCATCACGATTGAGATTCGTTACGAGGACGGCGCAGTGGTGCGGGAAGCGTTTAATGGTGTACCGCGAGCGCTCAACTTCCTGGCAAAACAGTTGTAGGGCTGCGAAGTATTCCTCCGCAGCCGAGTGGCGAGACACCAACGTTCGGTTGATGTTGTCGTCAGGGCACAAATGCCCGCGGTGCGAGTGGTGCAATCACGTGCGGCGATCCCTTCAGCAGCTCGTTTATTTTGGCCACGCGCGTTTGCATAATGTTGTCGAATCGAGACGCGGCCTCATCACTCTCCGTGCGTAATTCACCCGCGCGCAGTAGCTCGCCGGCCGTTGGCGCCATCATCGGGCGCGAGATCATGCCAGTTACCGTCTGGACTTCCTCGCGCAGTCGCGGATACTGACGGTAGCCCAGTCCTGCAACAGGACGAGCCAATACGGAATCTCGGAACTGTTTGAGATCCTTGAGTGCTCCGTCGATTTCCGTGAGTGCCTGGTTCGCGGTGCGCGTACTACTGTCGCGCGATGTCGCCCGCAACGTGACCTGCAGCGCGGTCATCTGACGCGACACGTCGTCAATATTGCTGATCACGCGGTTGACTCTTGACGCGACGTCGTCCATGCGACGCGCGGCGTCATGCTGCGCGAGCAGCTGTGCTGCGTTCATATCCGAACGCGGGTCGAGTTGCACTGTCACGTTGGTCGTGTACCGCTTGCCATCAGCCGTGAGCGTCACGGCATACACACCAGGCAACACGAACGGCGCACCAGCAGGCCCAAATCCCTCGGACACCGGCGCGACCGCGTCCTGCGCCGCAGCGCGTCGACGTGCACGCACCGCCGACAGCGACGTGTCAGTCGGCGCACCACCAGCCGCCGCGTCATCTGCTTCCGCACGTCCACCACGACCGCCACCACCACCAAGCACGGCATCGTAACGCAGATCCCAGCTCACCCGATTCAGGCCAGCGTCATCAAGCACGCGGTTCATACGACGCACGACGCGACCATCTTTGTCGGCGATGCTGATGTTGACCTCGGTCGCTGGTTGCGCTTTCAGGAAGTAGGTCAGCATTGCGCCATCAGGCGGATTCTCGGCGCGGTACGTTTTCTGTCCGAGATTACCGTCTTTATTCCACTGGTTCCAGCGGATTGCGGTCGGAGCGGGAAACAGCGTGGCGTCGGCATTCATCGCCGCATCTAATTTTTGTAGCGCCGTGATGTCGTCAAGGATGTACAGGCCACGACCATGCGTGGCCAACAACAAATCGTTCTCGCGCGGATGGATCTGGATGTCGCGCACGGGTACGATGGGCAGTTCGCCGCGCAGACTCACCCAGTGCGTACCGCGATCCCACGACGCCCACGCACCCATTTCGGTGCCGAGATAAAGCAGGTTGCGATTTTTTGGATCTTCGCGCACGACATGGGTCCATGCGGCATTGACCGGCAGGTCGCCCATGATTGGTTTCCACGTTTTGCCGAAATCTGTCGTCATATACACGTACGGCGCATAATCATCATCTTGATGATGATCGGCGACGACGTACGCGGTGCCGGCGTCAAAGTGAGATGCCTCGACCGTTGCCAACCAGGCAGCGGACTTGAGTCCGGGCACGTTTTTGAACACGCTGCTCCACGTCTTGCCGCCATCACGCGTGACCTGCACCACGCCGTCGTCACTGGAGGTCCAGATGAGCATCGAATCGAGCGGTGAGGGGCCGATCGACAGCAACGTGCTGTGAAACTCCGCTGCCGTGTTGTCGACGACGATCGGCCCGCCGGAGTTCTGCTGCTTGGCGGGATCGTTGGTGGTGAGATCGGGTGAGATCACCTGAAACGAGTTGCCGTGGTTGCTGCTCTTGAACAGCACGTTGCCACCGAAATACACCACGCCTGGATTCTGCGGTGAAAGGGCAATTGGAGAATTCCAGTTGAAGCGATACTTGTGTCCTATCATCGCGTCGCCAACAGATCCGACGCGATTGGGATACGGATAAATAGTTTTCTGTGTGCCGGTGCGCGTGTCGGTGATGTTGAGCATCCCGCCCTGCGCATCGGAATAGATAAGCCACGGTTGAGCGATGTCGGGCACGGTGAAAAAGCCGTCGCCGCCGGAGACCGTGACCCAGTCGCTCTTCAAAATGCCGCCGAACAGACCACGACTGGGCCCGCACCAGTTGCCATTGTCCTGCAAACCGCCGCACGTCATGTACGGCTGCTGCATGTCGTAGTTAATGTGATAAAACTGCGTGAACGCAAACGTATTCACCACTTCAAACGTCTTGCCCGCATCGAAGCTGATCTGCCAACCACCGTCTGATCCTTCGAGAATACGCTTGGGATTGAGGGGATCGATCCACATCGCCTGATGATCGCCGTGCACACTTTGCGCGATGGTACGAAAATTCAGTCCGCCGTCTTCGGAGAGGTACAACGATCCGGACAGTGTGTACACGCGATTCGGATTGATCGGGTCCACACGCAAGTCGGAGTAGTAGAACGGACGGAAATTGATATTGGGATCACGATTCACCATGCGCCAATGCGCACCGGCGTCATCCGAGCGCCACAATTCCCCTTCCGTTTTCGTTTCACTGATCACATACACAATGTTCGGATCACTTGGTGCCACAGCAACACCAATACGATCCATGTCTCCCTTGGGGAGGCCGATGTTGCGATCCTTGCCGGACAGCCGTTCCCACGTGTCGCCGCCATTCACCGACTTGTAGACCGCAGTACTGCCGCCACCGGATTCAAGGTGCCACGCCCAGCGTCGGTACGTATACATCCCCGCATAGACGACGTTCGAGTTTGCTGGATCGGACGAGATGTCGGCGCAGGCCGTTTGCGGGTCGACAAACAGCACGCGCTTCCACGAAACGCCACCATCGGTGGTCTTGAACACTCCACGCTCTTCATTGGGCCCCCATTCGCGTCCCAGGCCGCACACGTACACGAGATTTGAATTTTTCGAGTCGACGATGATGCGCGCGATTTTGTCCGTCTTCTCCAGTCCGATTTTTGTCCAATGCTCGCCGGCATCAAGAGACTTGTACATGCCGTCGCCGATCGAGGCGTTGTTGCGCGGATTCCCTTCGCCCGTGCCCACGTAAATAACATTTGGGTCAGAGGGCGCGATCGCGATAGCGCCAATCGAACCGACACTTTGCTTGTCGAAGATCGGCTTGAAAGTCGTGCCCCCGTTCGTGGTTTTGATGATGCCGCCTTGACCACCGCGGGAACTGCATCACTTCAACAGGCGCTTGGGAGCGATGTGAAGGAGATCGAAGGCATCGTTGCCCGCAGCAACGCCGATACGCTGGTCTTTGCAATCTCCGAGACGCTCACAGGTACAAACCAACGATTTGTTTCGCACGGCGACACGGTGGCGGTGGCGGTGGCACGACAGTTCGTAGAATCGATGTCGGTGCAACAATACTCCCAAAAGCGCACCATCGGTCTCGTGGTAAGCATCGCGTTGCTCGTCGTGCTAACGATTATTGGCATCACGACGGGCACCAGCGGCGTCAGTGGCACCGGGCAGCCAGCGCCGCCGCAACCGTAACCGTAACCGCACAAACATTCCTCCGTAGCGTAGCGTCTGACTCACGGGGACTTGCGTCGCGCACTATACACAAACGCCGCAAATCCCACGATCGCCACGGTCGCAAAACCAAACCACTGAAACGCATAGGATTGGTGCGACCCTTCACTTAATGACGGCGGAATAATTCGCGCGGGTTTCTCGATGTCGCGCGGAACCGTATCCCCTAACGCAAGCAAGACAAGGGCGCTAACGGACGGTGCATCTTCTGCGCGAGACTATCGCGATCCAGCACACGCACGGCACGTGTATCCGACGGCATGGTTACGTTGCCTGGTGTGTGCGCCGGAATTGATGTCACCAGTGTTTCGAACGATAATGTGTCGCGCTGAGAACGCGTCGCATGCACCAACTCGGCGCCATAATCCGCGACGCCACGGATTGTCGCGTGTCGCCAATGAATTACACTGGTGTCTTGGCTGCGCAATTCGCTGATGGAGACGGCCGGCACAGAATGCGCTATTGCGTCAGCGCGCGACTGTACCGGC
>JAYTTR010000141.1:0-2441 GCA_043744935.1 Gemmatimonadaceae bacterium | reverse complement strand
GCGAACCCGGCACGTAAAACTTTTCGCCTGGCAGCGGACGTCCGTTCTCCAGCAAGTAATTATCGATCGGCAAGCCGAGCTGTTTGCCGAGTGCAATGGATGATCCGATGGTGACGATGCGTCCACCGGCCTCGAGAAACGTCTTCAACTGCGGTGTCGTTTTTTCCGCGCTGAAACGACCTAACTGCCGCCGGTATTCGGCCGGAATGAGCGTGGTGTCCGGTGAACCACCAAAGCCCGCACCCGCGCCAGCTTGCGCAGCGATGGCACCATCAGTGAAGACAATGACATCGTACTTCGCTCGCAGATTTCCGGCGTCGAGATCTTGGGGAAACACCACGGTGAACGGGAACTCGAACTTCTCCATGATGAGGCGCGTCCAGCCACTCGGCATCGATCCGCCGTAACGATCGGCGAGTGCGATACGCAACTGCTTGATCTGCTGACCGCTCGATGGCTTCGTGTTGGCGGCCGCGAAATTCACGCCGAGTTCCTGCGCGGATTTCGCGATGATAGCGTCGCCCGCACCACCGGCCGGAATGAACCACGAGCCCGCCGGCCACATATTTGCGCCGTCCTTGAATGCTGATGGAATGCGATACGCTTTCACATTCGCTTTTGCAAGACGATTGGCAACTGTCGCGGCGTCGTTTACTTCAGGCCGAACAAAGTATCCCGCTTTGCCTTTCGCAATCACGCCAGCCGGCATTGCCGTGACGCCATTCACGTTCACGAGTGGACCGGTAACGGCATCGAGCGCACGATCAAATTGCACGCCCATCTGATACGCCAACGTCCATCCCGCGTTGTCGTACGGCGCGATGGGCGGTCCGCCAGGATACGCGAAATCATTGGGATGATCCTGCGGTTCAAACATGTCGAGCACGTGCGCACGGAATGCTTGTCCCGTCTGAATCACCCATGAGTTGGCGGGATACGTTTTGCCGTTCGTCTGAAACGACGTCGTCGCGCGTTGCACTTGCACGCCCGACTTCTCGAGTGCCTGTACAAATTTCGTGGCCGTTGGAAAATCGGGCTGCGTGCTTGGAATGATGTACGCGCGTGCGTCACGATCTTCTGGCTTCCTCAGCAACGCCATGTAGCGATCGTTCGCGACGGAGCTTCCAGTCGTGGCGCGCGTACCGCCCCGACGTCCACCGGCATTTTCGGGACTCGCAGCGGCGGTACGATCCTTCTCGATCTGCGCCGTCATTGCGGCAACCCGCTTCGGGCTGATTGTCCAGTTGTCGTGCATGCCGGCCTGAATGGCGTCGTTGCCCATACGCCAGCGGTCCATCAAGAACTGTTCACGATATTTCGACGCGAGGTCGAGGAGCGCGCGATTCGATGTGACCGAGTAATCGATCGATTGACGGAAATGCCACTCTTGCGGAGCGACCGGTAGCGGAAGACCAGCCGAACGGAGCTGACGGTCGGGCACGAGCGACACACGGATCGGTGTTGGGCTGCCAATCGTTTCCGTCAGGATGCCGATCATGTTGTGAAAGTACGCCGTCGTGCGCAATCCACCATTCCACCACGTCGAATAATTCGATCCGGCGCGAAACGTGAGACCTGGCTTGTTCTCGAGTACGAAGCGGTGATTGAGCGCCGCACCCACCAAATCAAGTCCCGTAATAATTGCGGGATGAAAGTTGTAGTTCGCGGGATCACGATAGGGCGGTGCCGCCATGATCGTACCCGTCGGGCCGGTCTGGTGGTGATTGTACATGATTTGCGGATTCCACTCGATGAACATCTGCCGAGACATGTTGGTGGTCTCTTGCAAGGCGTTCATGAATGAGTCGCGGTTGTCATCGTGGCCAGCGTATTTGTTGTACAGCCGCGGAATGGTGCTGAACGTCCGCTTCAATTTGTCTGGCTCTTTCATGTACCAGTCGGAGACCTGCTCCATGCCGTCGGGATTCGCATGGACGACGAGGATGATACAGTCGTCGAGAAGCCGTTTTGTCTCGTCATCGGTGAAACTCGAAAGTTGCCAAAAAATCTCGATCAATTGTTGCGCGCCCAGGACTTCGGTTGCATGGAGTCCACCGTCAATCCAGAACACCATTTTTCCTTCTTTCGCCAGCTTGTGCGCTTCGACAGAGTCAACGCCGTCGGCCATGGCGAGTTTGCGCGAAATTTCTTTGTACCGTGCAAGATTTTTCATGTTGGCCGGACTCGTCACAATCGCCATGATCTGCGGGCGACCCTCTGACGTGAGGCCAATGGTGTCGAGCTTCACACGGTCGCTCTCTTTCGAGACCTTGATGAAGTACTCGTGAAGTTTGGTGTAGTTCGGCAGCATGTAGTCAGCGCCGATGTCATGTCCGAAAAATTCTTTCGGTGACGTGATGTGCTGCTGGGCCGGGAGGATGGCCGGCAGGGCCGCGGCAAGAAACATCGCGGCGGTGCACCGAGTGGCGCGACGCAGACGA
>JAYTTR010000140.1:0-2442 GCA_043744935.1 Gemmatimonadaceae bacterium | reverse complement strand
AACACTTGACCGCCAAAGACACGCCCAGTCCCGATGTCACGGTTCTGTCCGCGATAGATATTGACCTCAAGCGGTTCCAGCTCAAGGATGCTCAGCAGGTTTTTGACGATGCTCATAGGTGTGGTAAGAGATGCCGTAATGTGACAGTGCGGCACCGTTTCTGTGTACCCAAGATGGTGGACCACTGTGCCGACACTCGACGAAATCAGTGCACCTCGCAATACTTGGCAGCATGTTCGATTTTCTTCCACAACCGCGAAGGTGCCGGCAATGCTCGACGGCCACGTCGAGGTGAAGCCCGCCGTCGTACTCAATAATCGGTTTGATATCGAGCACGTCCTCGGGCGTGGCGGCTCGGCAACGGTTTTTCATGCGCATGATTGTGTGCTCGATCGCAGCGTCGCGGTCAAGTTACTGAACACCGAAGCCTCATCAATAGTTGATAGCGCGCGCTTTGACCGCGAAATCAAATTCACGGCGCGTCTGGTACACCCGGGGATTGTGCCGCTCTTCGATTCGGGCACGTTCGGCAACCAACGGTTTTATGTCATGCCGTGCATTGAAGGCAATACGTTACGGCACCAGATGCGCGAAGGTACCGCACTCGATGTCAAGCAAACGCTACGCCTCGCTGGCGATGTCGCCGAAGCGCTGAACTACGCGCATTCGATGGGCGTGATCCATCGCGACATCAAACCCGAAAACATTTTTGCAGTAATGGGCGCGCACTCGTCGCCGACTTCGGCATCGCGCGCCGCGTCGAGAGCTCCACGCCGCGCACGGCGTTAACCGACGCTGGCCTCGCGCTGGGTACGGTCGCGTACATGAGCCCGGAGCAGGCGTTCGGCGAAGACGGTGTAGACGCGCGCTCGGACCTCTACGCCCTTGGTTGCGTGCTGCTCGAACTACTCACCGGCACACCACTGTTCACCGGTGGATCGTCGATGGCGATACTGGCGCAACATCTCACCGCCACGCCAAAGGTGGCGGAGCGCTTGCACGGACAACCGCCCGCGCTCATCAGCCTCGTCGAGCGACTTGTCGCCAAATCGGCAACCGAGCGTCCCGCGTCTGCGGCTGTCGTCGTCGATGAATTGCGCGTGATTGGACTGTCGTTTTCAGCACCGCGGCTCGCGCCACCTGCTGCCACACCCGCAGCAGCAATGCCCGTCACACCAGTGTCGGAAAGCGAGCGCCTCAGCGCCGAAGCACGCTCGCTCTTCAATCGATCTATTCAAGGAGGCGAAGGCGCGCGCGGCATGCTGGACATGGCCCTCGTCTACGCGGAAAAAGCAGTCGCGCTTGATGCAAATAACGCACGCGCACTCATCGCACTTTCCGACGTGACACATGTCCGCGGCTTTCGTGGATTTGCTGATGAAGTCGCCAGCATGGCGAGCGCCCGCACGTTGCGGTTACGCGCCCTGGCGATCGACGATGGCATTGGCGAACTCCACTCGTCGCTCGGCGTCATGGCCCTTTATTGGGAAGATGATTTTCAACGCGCGGGCGTGCATCTGCTACGCGCCGTCGAACTCACGCCACGCGAGAGCAACGCGCGCCGCCAATACGGATGCTGGCTGAAAATGTCAGGGCGCTTTGACGAAGCGCTCGCACAAGTGCGTCTCGCTGAAGAACTCTCGCCCGACGCGCCGCACATTAAAGTGGCAGTCGCTGACGTACTCATGGCCCTCGGCCGTTTCGTCGAGGCCATCATCCCGCTGCGAGCCGCGTTGCGACTCGCACCACAATACGAGCAGGCAACGGAGCGTTTGGAAATGTCATGCCATCGCAGCGGTCGATTCGACGATGCCTTCTCGGCGCGACGGACTCTGCTTGGCACACATCGCCGTTGATTGACGCTATGCGAGACTCTTGCGCACGGCCGGTCTCGAGGCCCTGCTGTAGTCGCTACTTCAACTTGCCATCCAGTTCCTCATACACTTTGCGCACCGCAACAGCGGCTTGCTGATCGGCGAGAAACCACTCCTTGTATTCGCCCCAATTCGCTTGCTTGATCGCGTCATCGACCGAGAGGCCAAGCGTGTGCAGTCGCGTGACTTCTTTAATTACCGCGACCAACGCGCCCTTGAACACGATCAGTTCTTCGCGTGACGCCTTTGGTGCTTCAATGAAACCGTGTCCAGGTACGTAACGATCAATCGGGAGCGCCAGTGCTTTGTCGATCGTGTGTACCCATTCTGTTGGATACGCTGAGCGCATCGCTGGAAACACGCGGTTCAAAAACACTTCGCTCATAAAGAGAATTTTCTCTTTCGGCAATTGCACCAGAATGTCGCCGCCCGTGTGAGCACGACCAAGATTCAGCACGTGCACCGTGGTGCCACCAACGTCAATAATTTCACTGTCGCTGGTCATGGCCGTTGGAGGCACAACCACTACACGCGGCGGTGTGGCGCCTTTTGCATCTTTTTCCAATTG
>JAYTTR010000139.1:0-9498 GCA_043744935.1 Gemmatimonadaceae bacterium | reverse complement strand
CGTGTTGCTTCGTTGCACGCAGCGGCTTGAACGGCGCCGACTCGCTGTTGCACTGTTGTTGCTCGTGGGGTCGCGTGCGTCACACGCAGCAATTGACTCGACAAAGTATGCGGTGATCCCGCGACCAACTGTGTTGACGCCGCATGCCGGGTCGTTTGTGCTCAATGCGACTACCGTCGTGCATACCGATCACGCATTCCTCGACGTTGCGCACCGTTTCACGCGCGACATTGCAGGTCCCACAGGTTTCGACTTGCGAGTACTGAGCATATCGACGGCGGCGGGTGCGGCGTCGGGCATTCGTCTCGTTCGTGTCGCACCAAGTGCTGCGTTGGGAGCCGAAGGCTATCGGTTGGATGTCACGTCTTCGGGTGTTGTTGTGCGTGCCGCAACGGCGGCGGGTGCGTTTTACGCGCTCGAAACACTCAAGCAGCTTTTGCCCCCAGCGATTTATCGGGTGGCACCAATCGCAAATGTCCGATGGCAAGCGGCCGCCGTACATATCGAGGATGCACCTCGATTTGAATGGCGCGGTGCACATCTCGACGCCGCACGCCATTTCATGCCGAAAGAGTTTGTCAAGAAGTACATCGACATGCTTGCACAGCACAAATTGAATCGCTTTCACTGGCATCTCACTGAAGATCAAGGTTGGCGTATCGAAATCAGGAAGTACCCGCGATTAACGGATATTGGCTCGTGTCGCGAGCAAACGTTGGTTGGGTCGGTGGTGGGAGATCCGGCAAAGCGCGTATTCGATGGCAAGATGCATTGCGGTTTTTACACGCAGGATGACGTTCGCGAAATTGTGGCGTATGCCGCAGAGCACTTTATCACCGTGATACCAGAGATTGAAATGCCGGGCCATTCGCAGGCCGCGGTTTCGGCGTATCCACAGCTTTCAAGCAGGCCTGATACCAATCCCGGTGTGTTGCAAGTGTGGGGCGTGAGCGAGTTCATCCTGAACCCTGACAGTAGTACGATCGCCTTCATGCAGGATGTCCTCACCGAAGTGCTGGCGCTTTTTCCTGGGCCGTACATTCACATTGGTGGTGACGAAGCGGTGAAAACGCAGTGGAAGAATAGTCCGAAAATTCAGCAGCGTATGAAGGAGCTCGGTCTCAAGGACGAACACGAATTGCAAAGTTGGTTCATTCGACAAATGGATGTTTTCCTGACGCAACGTGGACGGCGTCTTGTGGGATGGGATGAGATTCTCGAAGGGGGACTCGCCGAGCATGCAACGGTGATGTCATGGCGTGGTGTGGCCGGCGGAATCGCGGCCGCAAAGGCTGGGCACGATGTCGTGATGGCGCCGGGCAGTCATACGTACTTCGATCACTACCAATCGCTTGACAAGAAAACTGAACCGCTCGCGATCGGCGGATTTTTGCCGATGGACACGGTGTATTCGTTTGAACCGGTGCCAGTTGAGTTGAGTGCAACAGAGGCAAAACACATCCTTGGTGCACAAGCGCAAGTGTGGACAGAATACATTCAAACGCCAAAAGACGTGGAGTACATGCTCTTCCCGCGTCTGAGTGCGCTCGCCGAGGCGCTATGGAGTACGAAGAGTCGTCGGAATTATCCCGACTTTCTTTCGCGCATGAAAATGCACGAGCGTCGACTACAGGCGATGGATATCAACTACCGAAAGTTCAAGCCTGCGGTGATGCAGTAGTCCGCGCGGTCACGCGGTCGTTAGCGCGGCTTCCAGGTTCCTTGTGCAACGGCCGGAATAAATGCATCCACGCCTCTTGGCGGAAATTGTACAGTCTTTCCTTGCTCCGCACTCATATAAGCCGCCATGAGTAATCGCACGACATCAAGTCCGTCGTGCCACGTCAGCATTGGCGCTTCCTTGCCAAGAAATGCGCGCACGAAATGGCGGTCTTCGGCCTCGTAACCATACGCAACCGCTTCACTTGCCACGACCGGCATCTGTCCAACTTCGGCGTTTTGTTTCTCGACAAGATCTTCGCCAGCGCGGCCTTTCACTTCGCGCGAAAAAAATAAATCGAGTCCGGATTCCAGAGAATTCCATTTCATGGAATACTCCGGGCCTAAAAGTTCGGCGCTGAGGCGCAAACCGGGTCCAACAAAACTCCAACTGGTGGTGGCTTCACCAACCGCAATTCGACCGTCAGGAGTTTCGAACTCGATCGTGACGCTCGCAAAGTCTTCCGATGGCGCTCTGAGATAGTCAACGCCCATACGCTTCTTCAGCTGCGCGGCATACTCCTTTCGCGTGTACTTGAGCGAGGCGATGTGGCCGGTGACACGCTTTGGAACAAGCGTCGAGAGCGAGTCACCAGGCGCCGTTAACAACTGTCGCACCACGAGCGCCGAATGACACATCATGTCATTCAGCACACCGCCACCTTGCAACGCGCCGTTCCAGAACCACGGCATGTGTGGTCCGCTATGTTCTTCCGCTGCGCGCGCGAGATATGGTCGTCCTGTTGTTGCCGCACCACGTTTCCACAGCAGATTATGCCCGGTTGTGATCTGCGGTGCGAACGCCTGATTCTCGAGATAGCCGTGCATGATACCGGCCTTTTCCACAAGCTTCAAAAGGTGCTTTGCTTCGGCAACGTTGCGCCCTAACGGTTTCTCACACGCGATGCCCTTCAGCGTGCCTTTCCCCGTTGTAATCGCATGCGCAATTTCTTCGACGTTCTCAATACGCGCTTGATTGGGTCCAGCAATCCAGATGGCGTCGATCGCCGGATCCGCCACCATATCGGTAATGCTCTTGTACGCTTTTGCCGCACCGACATCAAGCTCGCGCGCATAACGAGCCGCTGACGCCGCATTCTTTGCATTGGGACTCCACACGCCAAGTACATCAGCATCGCGCACACCTTTCCAACCGAGCATGTGGAAGCGCGCATTAAAACCGGACCCAATGAAGCCGACGCCGAGCATGATAGGAATTAGGGACCAGGGGATAGGGATTCGGGGCTAGTGCGTGAGCGAATACATGATGTAGTTCACGCCAAGCTTATAACCTTCGTTATCTTCGGAAATGGGGCGGAAACCGGTGCCGGAAAATTCCCAGAAATCCGACACGTCAGTGTCGAAATTGATCATCGCCAGCATACGTTTTTTCGGGTCGTTGTTCTCGAAAAGACCACGCAAGATCGGGCGCCCGCGGTCGTACGCCTGTGGGATGATACTGAACGACGTGATTTCGAAAAATGAATGGAAAATGGGATACGATGGATCGAGATCGATGAAACGGGCGTCGGGAAGGATGCGACGCATTTGCGTGAGAAAATTCGCCCAGCCTGTATTCTGGTTGCGAAAGTCATCGCGAAAGTCATCGAAGATAATAAATCCACCCTTCAGCACGTACGCCCGCAGCGAGGCCGCCTCCTTGTCATTCATCGTCCAATAGTCGGGCTCGGCCATGTACGCGACAGGGAATTTGAACAGCTCCGGATCGTCGAGCGCGAGCAGGTTACTCGCGTCAATATGCAGACGCATGGTGCTCACATCTTTCAAAATGCGCCCGAGATTGTTTTCGGCTTTCGGAAATCCGTGCGCCCACGCGGGAAGCCCCATGTAGTAAAAGCCACCGGGCGCTGTCGTGAATTTCAGGCGCGCAAAAACAAAGCGTCCATCATACGGCGTGAGTGTGACGTTGACGTCCGGCGTTGGCCCACGAAACCGGCGCTGCGCATGCAATACGCTGGCACCAAACATCAGTGACAACGCGAGCGACACACCGAATATCTGACGGGTCATGAGCGGTCTCCAGGAAATTGCCATGCTGAAACGTAGATGCTAGTACACGTCGAGATCGCGTGCGATCACCACGGACCCCATGTATCCGCCCTTACGGACGCCCGCAATGAGCTCGGCGTTGGTACCGCCCATACGCACGATATGCGAGAGCACGAGCAGCTTTATCCCCGCGCGGTTGGCCAAAGTGCCCACTTCGACGTCGCTGGTATGAAAGGCGTGCATGTACCGTGGCCACGCGTCACCACCAGGTCGTGCCTCAGCTTGTAAGCGTACGCCCGTATACGTCTCATGTACTAACACATCCGCATCACGGGCAGCGTCGGCTAACGCGTCACTCAACGCCGTGTCGCCCGACAGGACAAACTTGCGTGTTGGTGTTGTCACGACATACGCGAACGCAGTCGACCAGTCGCCGTGCGGCACTCGCACCGCAGTGATGCGCACGCCCATGCTATCGTAGACAACGCCGCCCGTCGTTTCAACAATGGTCGCGCGATGCCCGTCGCGCTGTCCCTGCTCCAAACCATCGGTGCGAATCGTGATGTCTTCTTGCCACGCAGCGAACAGATGATCCGTCATCGCTCGCAATCCGGGAGGACCAATAACGGTCATCGCGCTGCGACGGCCCATGACCCACGTCGTCAGCAATACGTCGGGAAGTCCGAGTGTGTGATCGCTATGTAAATGTGTGATCAGCACTCGTGTGAATCCGTCTATCGGCAGCCCCGCGGCGGCAGCGCGACGCATGACACCGGCTCCGGCATCAATGAGAAATACGCGATCCCCGAACACGATCGCGTACGCGGGACCCGAGTGCTCGGGATCGGGCACCGGCATACCGGTGCCGAGCACGAGGAGACAACCGGTCGCGCGCTGCAGTGCCGTGCAGCGTTGTGTTTGTGTAAAACGACGTTGCGCGGCGACAGGATGCGTGACCAGCATCGTCAGTGCACATGCAGCAAGCGCCCATCGCCTCACTGCGAACGCGCCTGTCGATCTTTGTCCACCAAAAATCGTCGGAGAATTTTTCCTGAAGGCGACTTTGGAATGGCGTCGATAAATGCAACGGCGCGCACTTTTTTGTACGGTGAGACACGCTCTGCCACATACGCCATGACCTCGGCCGCCGTGAGTGCGGCACGAAGCACCACGTACGCTTTTGGAATCTCGCCAGCCTCGTCGTCAGGTACGGGAATCACGGCGGCGTCGGCGATGCCTGCATGCGAGAGGAGCACGGCTTCCAGTTCTGCAGGCGCAACCTGCAAGCCTTTGTATTTGATGAGCTCTTTCACGCGATCAACGATGGCAAACCAGCCGCGCTCATCGACAATGGCAATATCACCTGTCTTGAACCAGCCGTCGGGTGTCATGCACGCGGCGGTGGATTCGGGTTTATTGAAATATCCTTTCATCAGCTGCGGGCCGCGAATCCACAGCTCGCCACGATCACCAACCGGCACGTCAAGGCCAGTATCGAGATCAACGATACGGCATTCAGTATTGGCGATCATCGGTCCTACGGAACCGTAGCTCGCGATCTCTGAATTCCACGGATGTACATGGGTGACTGGGCTCGTTTCGGTGAGTCCGTAGCCTTGGCGTACGAGAACCTTCATTCGATCTTCACAGGCGTGCGCGATTGGTTCGCCTAACGGCGCCGCGCCGCTGCTCACCATGCGCAGCGCACTCAGATTGTAGTTGGCAACGGATGGATGTTTTGCCAGTGCAATGACGATCGGCGGCACCACGAAGGCGAGCGTGACGCGATAGTCTTGCATCACTTGCAGAAACTGTTCGAGCTCAAAGCGAGGGAGCGAGACAATGGTGGCACCATTCATGAGCGCCGAACTCATGATCACGACCATCCCGTAGATGTGAAAAAACGGGAGTACGGCAACCACCGTATCCGATTCCCTGAGTGGCGACTGACTACCAGGCTGTACGAGATTCGCGACCAGATTGCGATGCGTGAGCATGACGCCCTTCGGAATTCCGGACGTTCCGCTCGAGTACGGCAGTGCAGCGACATCATTTGCCGAGTCTATGTCGACGTGCGGTGGTTGATTACCATGTTGCATTAGTGCCGACATTGGCACCGCACCCTCGGCCTCACCAAACACGATGATCTCGCGAATGGTCGGTGCGAGTCGTGCGGCGACCTGACACTTCGCTAACAGCGCGGGCATTGTAAACACGCACAATGCTTCGGAGTCGTGAAACTGCGTTGCGATCTCTTCGGCGGTGGCAATCGGATTGACCGTACTTGGAATGGCGCCGATGAGCGCAGCCGCAAAAAACGCAATCGGAAATTCTGGAATGTTGGGACTGACGATTCCAACCACATCGCCTTTGCGAATGCCGCGCGCATGGAGCCCGGCTGCAACCCGGTAGATCGCGTCGGCGAGTGCGCCATAGGTAAACGATCGACCTGTTGCACCGCACACGATGGCCGTTTTGTCATGCAGTTCCTTCGCGCGTTGCAGCACGAACGGCACAAGCGGCGTGTTTGGAATGACAACATCGGGGTACGGGCTACGAATGATCATCGGTGCGACGCGGCCTCGGCGAGTAGCTGTACACTGTAACGCACCATGTCACTGTAGGCTTTCACTGGAATGCGTTCATCGCGTCCGTGCATGCGTTCATGCACCACAGACTCGACAAAGAATCCCGCAACACCGTATACTGGAATTCCAGCATTACGAAACCAGAGACCGTCGGTGGCGCCGTTTTCCATGAATGGAATCACGGGCGTTTTCGGATACAGCGAGCCCACGACACGCTCGAGCATCGCCACGATTGCTGGTGACGGGATAGACGGTGCACTCGGCGTGGCCGCCTGCAGTATGGCGACTTTCACGTTCGTGTCGTTCACCACGCTTCGCAGCAGACGCAACACGCTATCAACGGGTTCGCCAGGCAGAATTCTGCAATTCACTGTCGCGACAACTTCTTGCGGCATCGCATTGGGCGCACTTCCCCCGCGCAACATGGTCGCCACACACGTTGTGCGCAATTGTGCGTTCATCAGCGGGGTTTTTAAAAGTGTGGTTTGCGCCGCCACATTGCTCGGGTCATGCGCCAGCGCCAACATCGCGGCACCCTCGGCCCCAGGCGTGAGCGCTGCTCGTCGTTCAAGATACGCGCGCACCACGTCGTTTAGCTTGACGGGAAAGCGAAATCGTCCAAGCCTGTCGAGGGCACGTGCCAAATAGTCGATCGGCGACTCGTCATGCGGAAGCGAGCTATGTCCACCAGGCCCGCGCGCCGTGAGCGTGACGTCCATGTACACTTTCTCGGCCGACTGTACGGCGAAGGCGCGTACCACACCATGATCTACGTCGCCACCGCCAGCGTCGAGATTGAGAACGTACTCAGCGTCCACAAGCGCGCGTCGATATTTGAGCAACCATATCACGCCGTTGTCGACATCGCTTTCCTCACCGCTCGTAAGTGCAAGTACAAGGTCGCGCTGCGGCATAAGTCCGTCTTTCTTCGCACTTAAAAACGCCGCGATCATCGCCGATGCCGGGCCCTTGTCATCAAGCACGCCGCGACCGTACAACCAACCGTCTTTCTCGGTTAGCTGAAACGGATTGGTGCTCCATTCAAGCTTCGGCGCTTCAACCACATCCAGATGCGCATTGAAGACGATGGGTTTCCCGCGCGTCTTCCCACGCCATATCACCACCAGGTTCTTGTGCTTCGGTGTCGGTCCTATCACGAGTACATCAGCGGCTGGAAAACCTGCCGCACGAAATCGGACGGCGAGTTTTTCTGCGGCCGGCGTTGTTGCCCCTTCCGACACCGTCGTGTTGATCGCGATCAGTTCCGTGAGTACGGTGCGTGCGAGCAACTCCACTGGCTTTACTTGCGCGTGCACCAGTCGCGACGCTGTGCACAACGAGAGAACGGCACATGCGGCAGACGCGCGCATCAGTACAATCCTGCCTTGCCTTTCACCGATTTTCTGATCGCGAACGGATCGTAATTCACGCCTTGCCTGAACACCGTTTTTACCTTTTGACAAAGGGCATCTGCGCGCGAAAGTCCGCAACCCGGGCACTCGAAGCCAAAACAAAATCGCCAAAGACACTCCAATCCACCGCGCCCCGACAACGGATCAACCAATAGTCCGTACGCTATCGGATGCGGTAGCCGTATCGTGCGCAGGGAGAGCGGCTGCTTCAGGTAACTTGGCATGGAGTCGTAGTGATGTTGGAGTGCCAACGGCAATCGCGCGTGCTCGTACGAAACCTTCGCCGATTCGAGAATCGGAACTTTATGCGTGACGAAATACGTCGCAATCCTGATCGTGCAAAGCCATCTAACGCGGCGTTCTGTTGCGGCGGCTGATGAATGGGTGCCGACCGAGCGCAGCGAAGAATAGGCGCATCCTTATGGCTCCTGTCAACCACAGCATAGTTAGATGGCTATCGACCCAACACGATGTCGACGCTCCCCAGGATTTGGTGCAGGCGCTTCGTCGCGAGCTTGCCGATGCGTTCGACAAAAACATGCGATCGACCGCAAAGCGTTGGGACGCGTTGGCCAGTGAATGCTTCGGCAAGCCCGCCCGCTTGGCAGACAGCAGCTTGTTTCCCGGACCGGCGGCTCAGGCGCAGTTGCTGGGATAACCTGAATGAAGTTGGCATGGGGAACGGTCGTCCTGTACCAAAAGTAGCGTGACGGACGCGTTCCGACGACAACACGCGCAAGCGACGTGTACCTCTGCAAACATTCCCGCAACTGACGCGCGGTGACGTGCACGTTTTCGTGGATGTAGGATTCGTGATTACCGGGCGCGATGTGTACAGTAATCCTGCCGCTCACCAGTCTCGACCAACCAGCCTCGGCGTCCTCGGCCTCATTTTCGTTGACAATGATGTCGACGGCGCCGCGATATTCGCCAGGTACGTACCGACGAAGCGCGTCCTGATAGCTTAAGCGCACCGCCTCGGCCGGATCAACAGTCACCGTCCGCGCAATTGTGACGATATCAGAGATTGCCAACTGACTCTTTCCAGCGATGTACAACCACTTGCGTGACCACGGAATGCTACCCAACGCGCGCAGGTGGTAAGCTGCGCGCCCGGCGTAATACCCAATGTTCCAACGTTGACTGAACTGCGCGAACCGCCGCGTCCCGCGTTTGCCAAGGGATTTGGCGCGTGTCGGGTAATCCGTGTCCATCATCACGAGCGTGCGCACTTCTTCGCCAGCGTGTTCCAGCTGTCTTCCCATTTCGAACGCGACGATACCACCGATGCAGTTGCCAACAAGGCGATACGGTCCATGCGGTTGAACTGCACGAATTTCCGTCAGGTAATCCATCACCATTTGCTCAACGCTTTCGTGCGCCGGAACGACGCCGTCTGCACTGCGCGCCCGCAGACCAAAAAATCTGAATCCTTCGCCGACAAAGTGTACGAGTCGCGCGTAAACGAGAAATTCGTAGTCGCCGCCGTGTCCGCCAGGCAAAAAGAAAATCGGTTGACCGTTCTCGTCAGCATTCAACGAAAACAGATACTCTTGCGACGAATGTGCTCGACGATTGCGAGATTGACTTGATGCTTCGTCGCTGACATGCGCGGCAAGGGCGGCGACCGTCGCACCACCTCTTTGCAACTGCGCTTTCAATATCGGTGATTGGGGCAACGAAAGGTTTGCGCGCTTCCGCGGCCACCGCCTGATGTAAAGGCAGTTCCTTCCTGTTCAACTCCCTGTGGGCGCAGCATCAACTACGCG
>JAYTTR010000138.1:0-2469 GCA_043744935.1 Gemmatimonadaceae bacterium | reverse complement strand
ATCTGCTGCCATCGCCCTCGCACCCTCGGCAACCGTCAGCGGTTCAAAGCCAAATTCGCGACGCAGCCTGGTGATGTCGAATCGCGTGTCGCGCGGCCGCAAGGCGATAGTCGGGAAGTCACACATGGACGCCTTCGTGATGGTACTGTCGGACACCGAAAACACTTCCGCCACCGATTGAATCCAGTCGTAGCGACTCAGTCCTGCATCGCCGCCCGCGACATTGATCTCGCCACAAAATCCGGTCTTTATCATGCGCCACAGGACGCGCGCAACGTCGCCCGCGTACACGGGGTTTTCTATTTGATCAGCCACGAGTTGCAGTGGTTTCCCTTCTCGCAGAAGCGGGAGGAACTGCGACACTGGGTTCTTCCGCCCAAATGGAAAGTTCCAGCCATAGCCCACAATGGGGCGAAGGATAGCCCACCGTCCGAGCTCAGGTCGCATGGCGAGATCCGCACGGCGCTTAAATTCGCCGTACTGGTTGAGCGGTGCCATTGGCGACTGCTCCGAGTACGGCGCGTTCGCTCCGTCGTACACCGCGTTTGAAGAAAAATGAATGAGGCGCGCACCGCGCGCGGCGGCCTCCCGCATCAAATAAAGTGGGAAGGTCAGGTTTGCCTGTTCACTAATCATCGGATTTACTTCCGCAACATCGACGTTGCCTTCAGCGCCAGCATTGACGATGACGTCCGGACGAAAGGCGTCCAGCAACGCCGTATACTCGGTCAGATTCGAGAACGGAATTGGTCGGTAGCCCGCGAGATGCGAAGCCGCTTTTAGGGGCCGACGGTTGAGCGATGTTCCAAAAATTTTAAAGCGCTGGCGGTCCGTATTTGACTCGGCGAAGTATCGCCCAAACAAACCAGTAACGCCGGTGCAGAGAATTCTCATGACGCTATCCGTTTAAAACATTTGAAATTATTCGCTTCCGAGACGGTCTATTCCACCCGCACGAGCGCCATCCGCAACATCCCTGACACCGCCCCCCCACCCTCGCCCCGCAACTCAAGGATCTGCCCCCCGGCTTGCTCCCCTTCAAAACTGAAATAGCTGCTGCTGAACGCTCGCAACTGCGCGACCGGCAAGTTGAACGAACCAAAGCTCATGCCCCGCGCTTTCAACGGCGACGCTTGAAAACTGCTCGGAAAGGTGCCCGCCAACCCACCGTTCATGTCGCTCACGTTCCAGCTTGGGAATGTCAACTGACGGCGTGTCGGGGTGAAGCCCGGCAAATCATCCACGGCGTTCGCAAGCGCCCAATCTGCCAACATCTCGACCGCTGGCCGTCCCGTTTGTTGCGCAAGATTTGCGAGACCCGTTGCCGCACCACCCCGCACCAATGCCTTGAGCCAAGCGCCTTCGTCACTCGCATATTGATCCACCGCCCACCGCACCAAGCTCCAACCACTCGCGTAATACGTGAAGTCACCGTTTGCAGCGGCACCGATTGGCGTGAGCGTGTCCACACCGCGCATGTACTGCTGCAGCACCGAAAAATGCTTCCACATCATCAACGGGCGATCATCACACTGATAAACCTCGCAACGCACGGTCGTCGCGAAGCCCGTGTTGCCCTTCCACGTGCCACCATTGCTGAACGTGCGCGAGTACAGCTCTTCGGCGATACGCGCCGTCGACTCTTCCAACCACGGCTCTTCAAGCGGCGTGTTGTGCGCAAAGCGCTCCGCATACGCGGCGAGATGCTTGGACTCATGCATCACCGTGCTACGCATCGACCGACGCCAATCCGTCGGAGACTCGGCGGCCGTGGCCAATCGCGCATAAAACACTTCGTCTTCGTTGCTTCCGGCAAACGTGCCCTTCGAATAGAAATTGCAGCTCGACACGTAACCCGCGATACCGGGCAGCGAATCGTTCACAAAACGTGTGAACAACATCGTCACCCGACCGTCGCCGCCCATCTGCGCGTCCATGGCCAACGGGTCGCCAATGCGACTTTGCAACAACGGATACTGCACGCGATCAAACTCGTCGCCAATTTGCCGATACTGGGCATCCAGCTGGCCCACGCGCGGCGACGTGATGTCCTCAAGCACTAACGCTTTCGAACCGACATAGACGACGCGGGCTTTGATATCGCGCCCCGTGCTGCAACTGCTAAAGAGCGCCTTCACCGACACCGTATCACCCACGTTCGACGGAGCGCGAGACGCTGCAACACCGCGCGCCACACGCATGCTCTCTAGCGCGCGCCACGTTGGCGAAGGTGAACCAACACGCTTCGTCAACTCACGCTGCACAGCCAAAAACGCAGAGTGCTGCGACTCGGCCACCTGTTCTTCTGTCGACTCGCGCGGCATCGACGCGCCAGTCGCTGCACCTGCGTTCGCCGCGCCAAGTAACGACGGGTTCAATAGCGATGACGACGTGGTCGAGGCATTTGACACGGCAATGCGCCCCGCCATCGCACCGGCTCCACTCCCCCGCAATTCAAAACCCGACGTT
>JAYTTR010000137.1:0-9599 GCA_043744935.1 Gemmatimonadaceae bacterium | reverse complement strand
CAACGCGCGACGCCATCATCGGTGAAGAAGCACTACGGCGTGCCACCACACTCAACCGAACACTCATGCATGCTCTCATGACGAACATCATCATTCTCGCAGCGTCCGTGGCTAGCCTTGCCGGACCTCTACAGATCGCTACCACCCACCTGCCACGCGCAGCGGGCGACGTCGAAGCACTGGGCGCCATCGTGGGAGAATGGCAAACCGATACCGTGGACGGCGTGACTGCGCGATCGAGCTGCGCGTGGACGCCTCGGCACGGTGCCGTGTTGTGTGAGCAACGCATCGAGAGAAAGGCCGGATCGAGCTCGGCGCTCAACCTCTTCACCGCCGATGCGGCGGTCGGCGCGTACGCGCTCTATGTTCTATCGCGGTCCGGTGACGCCATGTCTCCTATTCCACTCGTGATTCGTGGGCGACAATGGTACTACGGTGGCACAGCGCCGTCGTCCGATGGTCGCTTCTATCGCACGGTGAACGATTTTTCGCAGACGGACGTGTACACGTGGCGTCAGGAGACATCGGCGGATGGAAAGGAATGGACCGCGGGCATTCATGGACAATCACGACGGATCCGATAGTCACGATGTCTCGCCACTGCGCATCAGGCCAGGCCTGCTCCTGGCCGTATGGACGGCCCCGGCGCTCCTTTCCTGCGTCCAGCGATGGGCATCGAGCGCGCTGAGCGATCGTCCACTTTCCTTCTGGCGGATTGCCGCAGCAGAGTGGCCCGGTTGGTATCTGTGGGCAGCAATGACTCCCGCGATCTTTCGGGTTGCTGAAAGTTTTCCGCTGCGCCGTCCAATTCGCGCGCGCTCCGTTGCTGCGCACGCGGCGGCATGGAGCGCTTGTCTGCTTCTGCACGCGATTGTCACGAGTGCCGTAAGCGCCGTCTTCGGTACGAGCACGCTCGGAATGTCGTTCTCGCGGTATGTGGGACTTGCAGCGGTTGCATGGCTGCCCAGTACGTTTCTTCTCTACGTCGCCACGGTTGGCGTTGCGCTCTGGATGCGTTCAGTGCAGCGGGAGCAACGGCGTGCGCGCGAGGGTGCCGAGATGAGCGTCCAGCTTGCACGAGCGGAGTTGAACGCCTTGCGCAGCCAGCTCCATCCCCACTTTCTCTTCAACACGCTCAACACGATTGCGATTTTGATCCGTGAGCGCGAGACGCAAGTGTCGGCACGGCTCGTGACGCAGCTGGGTGAGGTGCTCCGTCACGTGCTTCAAGGTGCGCGCGCGAACGAGACATCGCTGGACGATGAAGTCGCGCTGGTGTCCACGTATCTCGAGATTGAGCAAGTGCGCTTTGGCGACCGCCTTCAGGTCCGATGGATGATCGCTGAGGAAGTACGTGACGCCGAAGTGCCCGCGCTGGTGCTACAGCCGCTTGTGGAAAACGCGCTACGCCACGGTATCGCGCAGCGGACAACAAGTGGTCAGGTGGAGATTGGCGCACGCCGCGACGCGGAGTCACTCGTCTTGTGGATCACTGACAATGGCTCGGGCTTCGCCCCAGGTTTTATTGCCCCGTCGCTGGCGAGATCAGACATTGGCGGAGTCGGTTTGCTCAACACGCGAGAGCGTCTCGCGCGACTCTATCCAGGCCGTTCCTCTTTACAGTTGCTTGCCAATCCCGGTGGTGGGACGCGCGCCGAAGTGCGTCTGCCGTTTCGGATGTGGTGCGCACCATGAGTGCACGATCATCGACGCCCTCGAACGCCCGCGGACTCATTGTGGACGACGAGCCCATCGCGCGCCGAGGCCTGCGGCGATTGCTGACTGAGCGGGGTGACATTGAAATCATCGGTGAATGCGCAAACGGTAACGACGCGGTCCGCATGATCCGGCGCGAGCGGCCCGACATCGTTTACCTGGACATCCAGATGCCGGGACTGGATGGCTTCGATGTGGTGCGCACCATCGGGGTGAACGACATGCCGTGCGTCATCTTTGTCACGGCGTTCGACGAGCACGCGCTCCGAGCGTTTGCCGTCGCGGCCACGGACTATGTGGTCAAGCCATTCTCGCCCGAACGACTGGCTGAAGCCACGGACCGGGCGTTGCGTCGCATTCGAGAACGGCGCGTGGTTGCCGCGCACGAACAACTGCTTCACGCGCTGGGCGACGCGCCGACGGCAGCGCCGCTGCGACACGACGATGCAGAGGTTCCCGGCGCGTCGTATCCGACTCGGCTCCTGGTGTCCGTTGGCGCACGCAGCGTCGTGGTGCCGCTTCACGACGTGAGCCTGTTCGAGGCGGATGGATATTACGTAACCGTCCGCGCTGGAACCGCGCGGTACACCCTTCGTGAATCACTGACGGATCTGGAGAGCCGAGTCAGTCCGCTGGAGTTCCTTCGGGTTCATCGATCGGCGATCGTTCGCATCTCGGCCGTGCGGTGCCTGGAGCGCGTGGAGCCCGAGCGGCTCGTCGTGGTGCTTGCGGATGGCAGGCAGGTTCCGGTTAGCCGAGCTCGACGCGACTTGGTGATTCGAACACTTGGGAGTATTCGCGGCTAGGCCGAGGGTTCGGCCGTCACCGCGCGAGCGTGAAAAACCGGCCGTGAGGAAACGCGGCGGCACTCCGCCGTGCAACCACGTCTTGTTGTCCTTGATACGCCCGCACCTGCTGGTGGCATCCGATGCGTCGGTCGATTCTGGCGCGTTGTTTCCGATAGCGCTCGACGGCCAGTATGTTGCACTTGCCGCGGTCGGCGTGACGGGCATCGCGCTATCGACGAACGCTGACAGACGCGACCGACGCAGACAGATCGCGCATGGATCGGGTGATCATGCTGTACTGATTTATATGAGGTAACTTTCGCGATTGCCGACACTTCGCCGTACGTTTTTCCCGACGCGCCGAGCACCCATTCCGGTGCTCGCGCTTGCGGCGCCGGGCGATATTCGCGTTGCCCCACTCCTCGCCGAAGTCGCCACGCTGTCGGTCGACGCGGTCTACAAAAAACTTGATAGCGCTGCGTCAGGATTGTCGCATAGCGAGGTACAACGCCGACTGAACGCGGTCGGCGCCAACGAAATGGTCGGACGAGGTGCCGACGGATGGTTGGCTCGACTCTGGCGCGCGGTTCGGAACCCGCTCGTTCTGCTGCTCGCGTCGCTCGGCGTCGTGTCCGCGCTCACCGGAGATGCGCGCGCGGCGAGTGTGATTGCCGTGATGATTGTCGTTGGGGTGGGCTTGCGCTTCGTGCAGGAGAGTCGCGCGGATAGCGCCGCGGCCGCACTCAAGGCGATGGTGCACGTGACGACGCGCGTGACGCGCGAGGGCGTTGCGCAGGAGATTCCCGTCCGCGAGGTCGTGCCCGGCGACGTGATCACGCTCTCCGCCGGTGATATGATGCCGGCCGACATGCGATTGGTTGCGGCCAAGGATCTGTTCGTCGGCCAGTCAAGCTTGACTGGCGAGTCGCTGCCGGTCGAGAAATCTGCGTCGCCCGCGAGTGCCGCCGTATCACCACTCGAAGCACCAACGCTTTGCTTTCGCGGCACGAGTGTGCAAAGCGGCACCGCGACTGCGGTAGTGGTCGCCACCGGAGCGGCGACGTACTTCGGACAGATGGTCGGCGCGCTCGAAACCGAGGAACCGCCCAGCAGTTTTCAACGCGGGATTGACAGCTTTACGTGGCTGATGATCCGGCTCATTGCGATCATGGCCCCGTTGGTGTTTCTGCTCAACGGCTTCACCAAGCACGATTGGAAAGAGGCGTTTTTTTTCGCTTTGGCGGTAGCTGTCGGCCTGACGCCCGAGATGCTGCCGATGATCTTTTCGGTGTGTCTCTCCCGTGGCGCAGTGGCGATGTCCAAGCGCAAAATCATCGTCAAGCATCTCGACGCCATCCAGAATCTTGGCGCAATCGATATTCTGTGCACCGACAAGACAGGCACGCTGACGATGGATGCGATCATCCTTGAGCGTCACTGCGATGTGAGCGGTGCAGAGAGCGAGCGCGTGCTGCATCTCGCGTATCTCGTGAGTCATTTTCAGACGGGACTCGCCAGCGCACTCGATGACGCGATCCTGGCGCACGACCTCGAGCATCAACTGGTGACGTCGCGCGGTGCGGTCAAGGTGGACGAAGTTCCGTTCGATTTCACGCGCCGCCTCATGTCTGTTGTGGTGGATGGCGCGGAGACCGGTCGCCTGCTTATCACCAAAGGCGCACCCGAGGAAACGTTCGCGCATTGCACGCACGTCGAGCAACAGGGCATCGCTGTTCCAATTGGCGCAACGCTTGCGCCGCAGATGCGGGCGCAATACGAGGCGTTGAGTCGCGACGGCTTTCGGGTGCTCGCGGTAGCCAGTCGCACCGTACCGACGCAGGCCACGTACGGCGTCGCCGATGAGCAGGGGCTTACGCTCGCCGGCTTCGTGGGATTTCTCGATCCGCCGAAGGAATCGGCGACACCCGCGATTGCATCATTGGGGGCAAACGGTGTGCGCATAATTATTCTCACCGGCGACAACGAACTCGTCACGCGTCGTATCTGTACGCAGGTCGGCGTGAACACCGATGCGTTACTGCTCGGCCCCGCCATCGACGCCCTGACGGATGAAGCACTGGCTATTGCTGCCGAAGCGACGTGCGTCTTCGCACGACTGACGCCTGGGCACAAGCAACGCATCATTCGAGCGCTGCAAAGCCGCGGGCATGTGGTAGGGTTTCTCGGGGATGGGATCAACGACGCGCCCGCACTGCACACGGCCGACGTCGGGCTGTCGGTGGACTCGGCGGTCGATATCGCGAAGGATTCGGCAGACGTGATCTTGCTCGAAAAGAATCTGCTGGTGATCACCGATGCGGTTCGCGAGGGGCGCGCGGTGTTCGCGAATATTCTCAAGTACATTCGTATGGGTGCGAGCTCCAACTTCGGCAATATGTTCAGCGTGATCGGCGCGAGCGCGTGGTTGCCATTCATGCCGATGGCGCCGATTCAGATTCTGACCAACAATCTGCTGTACGACTTTTCGCAGCTGCCTATCCCAACCGATCAGGTAGACGTCGAGCAGATCGCGACGCCGCGTCCGTGGTCAATGAGTGCATTGCGTCGCTACATTCTTTGCATTGGTCCACTCAGTTCCATCTTTGACTATACTACGTTTGCGCTGCTGTACTTCGTACTTGGCGCCAATGACAAGGCACATACGGCGCTGTTTCAAACCGGTTGGTTTGTCGAGTCGCTGCTGACACAAACACTCGTGATTCACGTAATTCGTACCAACAAAATTCCATTCATCCAGAGTTTTCCGAGCTGGCAATTATTGACAACGACGTTGATCGTGCTCGCAGTCGGACTGTGGCTGCCCGTATCCCCGTTCGCGTCGGCACTCGGATTTGTTGCACTCCCGGCGGCGTACTGGCCACTGCTGATCGGCACAGTGGCGGCATACCTCCTGCTCACGCAGTTTGTGAAAACGTGGCTCGTTCGTCGCGCGTGGATCTAGGTGCCTGATTGTGAAGCCCATCGCACGCTCGAGTCCGCGAGCGCACCGGACGAAACGCTGACGCTCTTTGAACAGGATGATGCAAATACCAACTGAAACGTCATCAGGTAATCATGTGAATGCGTATGTTGAATTTTATGCTGCCGAGTGCCGCCGATCCTGCGACGAAGATTGCGTTGAACGCGTATGCGGACATCGCCAGGGAGAATCGGGCGCTCGCCGGCGAGTCGAATGCTGCGCAGTTTGTGTTTCTCGCCAACTCCGACAAGTTCGCACCGCTGCGGAAAGATTCGCGAGTACACGCGATTCTCGAGAAGGCGGGGCGATCACGTAGTACCCGGCCAACTTGATCGCCCGAAAGCCGGTTACTTCCGCGCGTCTGCAGAGCGAAGAAAATCGCGTACATCGCGAACGTTCGCGTCCGTTGCATCCCACGACGTCACGTGCGAAGCACCCTTGTAGAGAATGAACTTTGCGCCGGGAATGCGTTTACCGTGCGCCTCGACAGTCTTCGGTCCGACTTCGTCGAATTCGCCGGTTGTCATCAACACGGGAACTTTGATCTGTGACAGGAACGCCGTCTGATCGTAATTTTTCATGGTCCCAGTCACGATGAACTCGTACTTGCCCTGCATGTACTCGTACTGCGGAGCGCCGAATGTCGCATTGGTCGAATCCAGATCGGATTTGATCGGCGTGCGCCATACATACCGCGCGTAGAACTCGTCGCTGGCCGCTTTGAACAGCTTCGTCGTATCCACGCCGTCTTTCTTCCACTGTTCGATCGCGCGCGACATCGAATCGGGAAGTTGCCTGGCCCACGTGTTGGCTTCGACCGCGTACTGGCGCCAATCGAAAACTGATCCGCCGAAGACGATCGCGGCGACGTGCTCCGGATGCGACTTGTAGTATTCAAGTGCCAGCACCGTTCCCCACGACTGACTATTCAGCGACCAACGATCGATCTTCAATGTGCGTCGCAGCGAATCGAGTTCTTCGACGAATCGCGGAATGTTCATCAGTGTGGTGTCGGTGAGCCGATCCGACTTCCCTGCGCCGAGCTGGTCGTAGCGAATGACGAGACGATCGTTGCCCAGCGCTTCGAACGGTTTGAGATAGAAGCTGCCGGCTCCAGGTCCACCGTGCAGCAGAACCATCGGCGTTCCGGTGCCAACGCCCGATGTCTTGTACCAAATACGACCGCCCCGCACCGGGAGCATCGCCTCGCCAGTATTCAGCGTTGGCACTGCTGCCGTCGTCGCGACTGGTACGCCGTTCGCGGCTGGCGCCTTGTCGGAAGAGCACGCGGCGAAGGCGCACAGTGAAACGAGCGTAGCGCTCGTGCGAAGACTGAACCGGTTGGCCATGCTCACTCCACTCGAAAGGATTCGTACGTCGTTCAAGCGGAAGCTAACCGCGCAGCTGCGACTCGGTGCAATCAGGAGAATGGCCAGATCATGCGGATGTATGTTGGCGACAAGTTTCATAATCGCGTCGCTCCGTCGCCATATTCTCCTGGCAGCAATACATCGGGAAACGCGGGGATGGTTCATGCTTGAGGATTTCGCCGTCGGTACAGCAGCGTTGCATACATGAAGCACCATGCCGTCCGTCGTCAGTACAGCACGTTTGCGTCGTCGTATGACCGAACGTGGGCGCGCTACGTGCGCGACAGCACGACGCTCGCCTTGGCGGAGTTTCCGACCACGCCGGCTCTTCGCATTCTCGATATCGGATGTGGCACTGGAGTTCTGCTGCGCCGC
This sequence comes from Gemmatimonadaceae bacterium, assembly GCA_043744935.1. Classification (GTDB taxonomy): domain Bacteria; phylum Gemmatimonadota; class Gemmatimonadetes; order Gemmatimonadales; family Gemmatimonadaceae; genus Gemmatimonas. Next base: position 2,370 of record JAYTTR010000137.1, on the reverse strand, counting down.
GCACTGGACGCCGACGCCACGCGTACTGGCATCGGGGTTGACATCACATTGAACATGCTGCGGCAGGCATCGCAGCAACTGCCCAATACCGTGCCACTGGTGTGTGCGTCCGGCGACACGGTGCCGCTTCATGGTGCACGTGTAGACCTCGTGGTGTGCACGAGTGCATTGCACTACATGCAGAATCCGATGGACATGTTGCGGGAAGCACGCCGACTGCTGGTGCCCGGCGGAACAGTGATCGTTAGCGACTGGTGTCGCGACTACTGGACCATGCGTGTGCTTGACCGCGCGCTGCGATGGGTTGACCCCGCGCATGTCGCCACACTGCGCGGCGACACGCTGGTACGATTGATGGAGGAGGCAGGTTTTCAGAACATTCGATTGTCGCGACGCCGAATCGACCGGTTCTGGGGGTTGATGACGGCAAGCGCGCGGTGCCCGCTTCGGCATGTCTGAACTTCAGCGTCGTCGCCTGTAGCTCGATACTCGGTGCTATGCCTCGGCGATATCGAGGGCTCGATTCAGTGGTGGGCCAAGTCCGGGAAGTCGAATGGCGCGCAGCGGGTGCAGGCCAATTTTAATGAGGCCGGAGCCACACGGCAAAAACTGAAGATTTGAGTACGATCGCAAAATTTATGTTTACGGCTCTTTCGCGTCATTGATCGCGCGACATCAATCCGCTTGAGCAGTTTTGTCTTTGCTATGGCCGTCCTCTTGCCTTTATGATCGACCGCTTTGTTTCTCACCGCGTTTGTCTTCGCCACACCTCGTACCGCATCGCTTCGCTGACACCACACCAATCGTGGGGACTGAAGTGACCGCTCGACGATTCACGTGCGCGATCAACTTCGCACTCGACACGGCGACACCTGCACAATACGCCGGACGCTATGCAAACGGTACGACGGTCACGCTGAAAGAAGGCACGCTCTCGGTCAGCTTGGGCGGCGGAGCATCGGGGCGGCTCGCGCCCGTCTAACCGTGCCGTTTCGTATTCATTGTAAGCGCCGGTCCCGACCCGATGGAGTTCGTCATTGAGGGCGGGAAGGTCGTCGCGGTTGCTGCCCCCAATGCGGCTTCATGGCGGCGCCATTACCGGACAAGTATGCCAGGCTGCACGGGCCCTAACGCTGTCGCGCGACGGCGAGCTAAGCTGAAGGGCTGTTCACAACGCGATGCATTTGACCTCACTCACTGGCCCACCGGGCGAGACATGTTATGGCGCGTTCTGTCGTGCTCTTCTTCGCGTTGCTCTTCACGGCTCTCGTGGCTGGTGGAGCGTTTGCTATCTGGATCGAATACAATCCAAGTGGGATGTCGGCGGCCTCCTACGTCAACGGAATGCAACACGCAATTCGCGTTTTCACCGTCCCTTTGCCGACGACCGTGATCTTGAGCTTGCTGTTTTGCGCCGCCTCAACCTACCTCGCTCGACGTGAACGACCGGGATTTTATCTGCTGGGTGTGGCGACCGGCGCCGTGCTGGCTGTTGCGCTCATTACAGTCTTTGGCAACATCCCAATCAACAATCAAATTAAGACATGGAGCATTGTCGCTCCACCAGCGAGTTGGATGGAATTGAGCGCGCAGTGGTGGCGGTTGCAGACGGTGCGAACGATCGCCGCAGTGTGCGGGATGGCGCTGCTGATCGTCGCGGTGCTGGCGCGCCGCTCGCGCTGAACAGTCGGGAAGAGAGGTGACACTTTGTCCGCGGATATGACTCGCTTGAGCGAGGGTGCGCCGGCAACGGTGCGGGTGCGCTCGGCAAATCGATCGAGAAGGATCTCGTAGACTATGGCAGTTACGCCAACCGCTCCCGCGGAATGCGGGGCAAGTCTGTATATGTCGCGATGAATGCCGAATAGTTGGGCGCTCGAACAGCGCAGCTGACGCCGTCGCAGAACCAGATCCACGCGTCGACTGCAGGACCGCGCGAGCTTGTGGGTTTCCTTGTACTTGTGCGTCGCCCAGATGTTGGATAATTATGCTGACTTGCACGACATATGCTGGACCGCTGCCAGGTGCACTTAACCTACGGGCCAATCACGATTGGGCAGAAGATCGAAGGGCGACACTTCACGCCGTGATCGGCGTCGCGCATTTCCTGCGCGACGCAAGGATAACTACAGTGCCGTGAGATACTCCAGTGAACAGTAGCCTTCTTCATTGTTCGCCGTGCGGATGAGTGCCCATTCGTTGTTGTACTTGCTGAGCAACGTTACGGTGGCGTTGTGCGCGGCCTTGCCGATGATTGGCTGATCAGTGCCCGGGCCTTTGCGAATGTTCAAGTTGGAGCTTTCCGTAGACACGTTGAACTGTATGGACGGTGCTGCCGGTGACACCGTGAGGTTGAGCACGAGATCGCCG
>JAYTTR010000136.1:0-2491 GCA_043744935.1 Gemmatimonadaceae bacterium | reverse complement strand
AGGCAAAGGGGCGTACGAGCAACGCGAAGAGACGCTGTCAAACTAAAGTGTGCGACGACGCGCGGGGCGGCCATCTCAGCCCTCCGTCCCTCTCTACTCCGGAATGGTGCCGTGCAGGATGGCGGCCATACGATGCGCGTCAATGTTACCACCGCTCACGATGCACACCACGCGCTTGCCTTCGAACCCTCCGTCGAATGCACCGCTACGCGCTGCTGCCAACGCGGCCGCACCGGCGCCTTCGGCCACCACGCGGGCTCGCTCCGCCAATACTCGCACCGCATCCGCAATCTGCGCCACGCTTACCACCACCGTGCCCGCCAACAGCGATTGCACGAGCGGCCACATCTCGCCGAAGACGGATCCGCTGCCCATGCCATCGATGAACGTGCGCGTGTACGTCACCGGTGTCGGTCGGCGCGCCGCAAGCGACGCCGTAAGCGGCGCGGCCGTGTCTACCTCGACCGCATACACTTGCGTGCGCGGACTGAGCGCTTGAACGACCGAGGCAATACCACAGGCGAGACCACCGCCGCCGTACGGCACCAGCACGACGTCCACGTCGGACACGTCGTCGAGAATTTCCAGCGCAATTGTTCCGTTGCCAGCCATCACCCCCGCGTCGGCAAAGGGATGCACAAATAGACCGTGCATGCCAGGGTAACCGTGCCGCACGAGCGTTTGCCACCATTCCTCAAACGGTACGCGCAGTACTTCACCGCCAAGTCGTGCAACAGCGTCAGTTTTCGCGCGCGGCGCGTGCTCTGGCACGACCACTTGGCAGCGTACACCTAGCTCTCTCGCACACCACGCAACGCCTTGCGCCATGTTGCCCGCGCTTGCCGTGTACACACCACCGGCGAATGCATCGCGTCCAGCAATCGCCATCGCGTTCGCCGCGCCACGGATTTTAAACGAGCCAATCGGCTGCAGGTTTTCGAGTTTGAGATAAATTTCGCCGCTGAAATCGGTCATCGGCAGCCGCAGTAATGGTGTGCGCAGCGCAATCGTCGCGATGCGGGATTGCGCGGCTCGTGCGTCGTCGAGGGTCGTCGGTGTCAGCGTCATCACCAATTCCCCACGATGTGCGCGTAAAACACGGCCGTCTGTTTAGATCCCGACATCTTCGATCTCTCACTGAAAATGGGCGAGATGGATGAGCTCGTTGAAAAGTAGCCCCAATTCTCGTTCGTGGCCCGTCTCGTGCATGTTTGAACCACCATGACTACTCACCAAGATATTCTCCGCGTTTCGCGGATCGGCGCTGTTGCGTCCCTCCTCGCCATCGTGAGCCTCGGCGCCTGTGCCGTTTCGCAACAACAGGAGGTCGCTCTCGGTCAGCAAGCAGCTGATCAAGTGAAGACCCAGATGCCCATGCTCAACGATGGCGTGGTTTCGGCCTACGTGAGCGCGCTCGGTAATTCCATCTCGCGAAAAACGTCACGTTCTGATCTCAGCTGGCAGTTTAGTGTCGTCAACACCGACGTCGTCAATGCTTTTGCGCTGCCAGGCGGCTTCATCTATGTGAACCGCGGTATTCTCTCGCGCGCCGAGAACGAAAGCGAACTCGCGGCCGTTATCGGACACGAGATCGAGCACGTGGTCCGTCGGCACTCGGTCAAGCAAATGGAGCAGGCGCAGGGCGCGAACATTGGCGTCTCGCTTGCCTGCGTGTTAACCAACGTCTGCAACAATCAGGCGGCGCAAGCGGCCATTCAAGTGGGCGGAACAGCGGTGTTTGCAAAGTTCAGCCGAACAGATGAGAAGCAAGCGGACGACGGCGGTTTTCAAAACGTGATTCGCGTTGGTATTAGTCCGCGCGGCATGTTGACATTTTTCCAAAAACTACTCGCCGAAGAACAGCAGAGCGGTGGCAGTGGCGCGACGGCATCATGGTTTGCGGACCATCCCGGTACCCAGGACCGCATTGATGACGTCCGGCAGATGCTCGCAAATACGCCGCCCGCAACCCTCAACGCGCTGCGGTCGGACTCGCCGGAATATCAGAATATGAAACGTCGTCTCGCTCAGCTCCCAGCTGCGCCGAAGGCGGCCACGCGATAGCGATTGCCGTTGCGCAGGACTGGCGCGCTCACTTCGCGAGTAATCCCGTGAGCACGCCAATGCTGAGTGCAACTACTGCTGTGTTAAACGCAAATGAAATGATGCCGTGCAGCAGCGCCGTGCGTCGCATCACTCGTGTTCTGACTGCGATGTCCGATGTCTGCGCCGTCATACCAATGACAAAAGCGAAATACGCGAAGTCGAGATAGTCCGGTGACGTTTCGTCACCCGGAAAGGCCAGTGCCGTAGACTCAACATCACGGATCTGGCCATCGTCGTAGAACAGGTGTGCGTAGCGCAGCGTAAACACGGTGTGAATGAGGAACCACCCGAGCGCCACCGCCGAAAGCGCGAGCACGATTGCCGCATAGCGTTCGCCGACCTGCATGGACATGCTGGACTGCAGCAGCAATACCACCGCTAAAAG
>JAYTTR010000135.1:0-9667 GCA_043744935.1 Gemmatimonadaceae bacterium | reverse complement strand
ATAAAAAACGCTCGGTGAGTCGCACCGCACCAAATGGCATTGACGCCACGCGCTCGATCAGCCCGTCTTTCGCGAGCACGAGTTCAAGTGATCCACCGCCGATGTCCATGACGAGTGAACGGCCGGCACCAAGTTCGAAGTGAGCGAGCGCGCTGCGAAAGCAGAGCAGGGCTTCCTCTTCGCCACTGAGTACACGCGTTTCGATACCGGTTGCTTCCTGCACTCGGCCCGTAAACTCGTTCGCGTTTGCGGCATCGCGCACAGCACTTGTAGCTACAATTTCGATGCGCACCGCGCCCAGCTGCTTGGCCAATGTCACCATGCGTTGAATGGCAGCAATGGCCGCGTCGAGCGCCGTTTGGCCAAGCGCGCCCGTGCGTTCCAGACCTTCACCAAGCCGCGGCATGGCTTTCATTTCGTCGATGACGCGAATCTGCCCGGTCGGTGAAACGTCGGCGATAATTTGACGAACGGAGTTGGATCCGACATCAATCGCGGCGATGCGGATATCGTGCGACGACGGCGGTGTGAGTCCGTTGGCGATTGGAACGGCCACGCTATACCTCGCGCCGCGTGGGCGCAGGGACTACTGCGGTCGCGTTCATTGCATCAGCGCCGTGCTCTTCATCCCAGCGATGACGAATTTGTTTGCCTTCCGCGAGATACACGGCATCCTCCCCAATGTTGGTGGCGAGATCACCAACACGTTCGAGATTGCGGCTCACCAGCAACAGTTCGAGCGAAGGAGCAATGGTGCGCACGTCTGCCATCATGTACGTGAGGAGTGTACGAAAGATGCCTTCGTGGAGTGCATCGACTTGATCGTCTGCTTTTCCAACTGCACGACCCAGTGCGCCATCGCCGCGAATAAACGCGTCGAGCGCATCGCTTAGCATCGCGCGCGCCCGTCGTGCCATGTCGGCGAGTGCGGGCAACGGTGGCATGGCGGCACGCGACTCGATGATACGAACGACACTCTGCGCGATGTTCACCGCGTGATCGCCAACGCGCTCGAGATCGCTTGACACCTTGATGGCGCCGATCAGAAAGCGCAGGTCGCGCGCCATTGGTTGCTGGAGCGCGAGGAGCGAGATGGCGAGATTTTCCGTTTCGACTTCGAGGCGATCCAACTCGCGATCCGCGTCGATGACAGTCTGGGCTTTCTCGCGGTCACGTTCCATCAGCGCTTCCACAGAAAGGTCGACGAGCGTTTCGGCGCGTTCGGACATATCAAGCAAGCGCTGCTTGAGCACGGCGAGTTCGTCGTGGAAGTGTCGGTAGCCCCCCGCGCTGTTCGGCATCAGCCAAATCTCCCAGTGATGAACGCCTCCGTTCGCGAATCGGTCGGGCTCGTGAACAGACGCGTGCTGTCGGCATGTTCGATCAGGCGGCCGTCCAGCAAGAACGCGGTGCGATCAGAAACACGCGCCGCCTGCTGTAAGTTATGCGTCACGAGCACAATCGTCAGGTCTCGTCGCAATTCGTACAGCAGCTCTTCAATGCGCTGTGTCGCGAGCGGATCGAGTGCGCTGGTCGGTTCATCCAGCAGCAATACCTCCGGATCGTTCGCCAACGCCCGTGCAATGCAGAGTCGTTGCTGTTGACCACCGGAGAGCTGGAGCGCGCTTTCGCGCAAGCGATCCTTTACTTCATCCCAAAGTGCCGCGCGTCGCAAGGCGTTTTCGACCCGCGACTCAAGGTCGGGGCCGATCGGCACGCCGTGCAGGCGCGGACCATACGCGACGTTTTCGTAGACCGATTTTGGAAAAGGATTTGATCGCTGAAATACCATGCCAACACGTTGGCGCAGCACGCTTGTATCCATGGTCGACGCATAGATGTCTTCGTCATCCAACAGGACACGCCCGGTGTGACGCACGTCTGGAATAATTTCATTGAGTCGATTTATCGACCGGAGAAGCGTGCTTTTTCCGCAACCCGAAGGTCCAATTAGCGCAGTTACACTTTGGGGTAGTAGCGTTAGCCCCACATTGAACAGCGCTTGACGTCCACCAAACCACGAGGAAAACCGTTCGACGACGACACGACCGGAACGGACGTGTTCAACTGCGGACGGAGCATCGACCGTAGTCACCCAAACCGACCCGTGAGGTACGCTTCTGTGCGGGTATCGGTGGGCGTCGTGAAAAGTGCGCGCGATGGTGCATGCTCGACGAGTGCACCGTCCAGCATGAAGGCGGTTGTGTCGGACACACGGGCTGCCTGCTGCATATTGTGCGTTACCAAAATGACGGTAACGGTGCCCCGAAGTTCATATAACAGCTCCTCGATAGCTTGCGTGCTCATCGGATCCAGCGAGGCTGTGGGTTCGTCGAGCAGCAACACGGCGGGGTCGACCGCCAACGCGCGCGCGATGCAGAGTCGTTGCTGTTGACCGCCCGAGAGTGCGAGCGCACTGCCGTACAATTGATTTTCGACTTCTGACCAGAGGCCCGCGCGCTGGAGGGCCGCCTCCACGCTATCGGACAACTCATGGTTCGAACGGCGACACCCTGTGGCTCGAATACCGGCCGCTACGTTGTCGAAAATGGAGAGTGTTGGAAACGGCGTGGGTCGCTGGAACACCATGCCGATGCGTCGACGTAGCGCGATGATGTCAACAGCCCGCGCATAGATGTCCGCTTCATCAACGAACACTGAACCGAAGACGGAGGCGTTCGCTGCACTTTCATGTAGTCGATTGACGCAACGCAGTAATGTGGACTTGCCACAGCCCGAGGGGCCAATCACAGCGGTGACGGCGCCGGCGATGCAGTCGAGAGTGAAATCGCGCACGGCGACCCGTGAACCGTAGCTCGCGTTGAGGTCGCGTATTTGCACGCCGCCTGCCTTAACCATCATCAACACCAGCGCGCGGTACGGTGCCGTGCATGAGCGTATGTCGCGCCCGCAGTACCCAGCGTGAGAGGATGCTCATCAGCGCAATCAGCAGTATCAGCACAAGTGCACCAGCCCACGCTTGCGCATGCCAATCGTCATACGGACTTTGCGCATACGCAAAAATCTGAAGCGGGAGCGCCGCAATGGGTTGCGATGGGTTTATCGACCAGTAGGCATTGCCGAATGCAGTGAATAAAAGTGGCGCAGTTTCGCCAGCAGCGCGCGCAATGGCGATCAGCACCGCAGTCACAATACCCGGCATCGCCGTGCGCAGCACAATGACGAACGACGTGCGCCACTGCGGAAATCCAAGCGCGAGCGCTGCTTCGATGAGCGATCGCGGAACGAGTTTTATCATCTCTTCCGTCGCGCGCGTCACAAGTGGCACCATCAGCAATCCGAGCGCAACGCCACCAGCAAACGCAGAAAAATGTCCGCTCGGACGTACGATCAACTCCCACACAAAGATGCCGAGTACAATGGACGGCAATCCACTGAGGACGTCGGCGACAAAGCGCACAAGTGTCGCGAACCGCGAGTCCCCCCGATCTGCGAGACATAGTCCCGCACCGATACCAATTGGCAGTCCCAGCACCGACGCAATCAGTATCAAGAGCAGCGTGCCGATAATTGCGTTGGCCATGCCCCCTCCGCCGACGCCGGCTGGTGCGGGCATGCGTACGAGGAACGCCGGTGTGAGCGCGCTCGCGCCGCCGATGAGCAAATGCGAGAGAATGGCCAAAAGCGGCAGGACGGCAATGGCCGCCGCGCACCACGTGAGCGCGGTCATCAGCGACCCTGCACGCTGTCGACGCGCCAAGATCTGATCGCGCTGCGACTGTCTCGACATCACTGCACACTCGCGGTTTGACGGGTCCGGAAAACGAGCCAACGCGCAACGCCATTCACAAGCAACGTGATCAGCAGCAAAAGGCCGGCGACGGCCATGAGCGCCGCGAGATGCGCATCGTCTGATGCTTCACCAAACTCGTTTGCGAGGAGTGAGGCCATCGTGTACGCAGGATCAAAAAGCGACGTTGGAATTGCATGTCGATTGCCGATCACCATGGTGACGGCCATCGTTTCTCCCAACGCTCGGCCCAGGCCGAGCATCACGCCGCCAACGAGGCCCGAGCGCGCCGAGGGAAGTACCCCATCTCGAATCATCTCCCACTGTGTGGCACCGAGCGCGAGTGCGCCTTCACGCTGCGCGCGCGGAACGGCCGCAAGCACTTCTCGCGCAACGGATGCGATATACGGCACGATCATGATCGCAAGAATAAGGGCAGCGGCGAGCAGACTTGGTCCATATGCGGGTCCGCGAAACAAGGGCAGCGCGCCGAAGGCGTGCATGAACGGTGGCATCACGTGCGTTCGCAGCAGTGGTACGAGCACAACGAGTCCCCACAACCCGTACACGACACTTGGAATCGCGGCGAGTAGATCGATGAGAAATGCCACGGGTGCACGCAGCGATCGCGGCGCAAGTTCGGCCGTGAAGATCGCTGCACCAACGGCTAGCGGCGCGGCAATGCACAGCGCCAGCACGGACGAGAAGAGAGTGCCAAGTACCGCGGGCAGCGCGCCGTAGCGATGGTGCGCGACATCCCAGGTCTGTCCAACGAGCAACTCGGTACCATGTGCGAAGACTGCGGGCCACGCCGCGCGGATGACAACGACCGCGAGCGCCAACAGCAGCAGTGGAATTGCCGCTGCACACGCGGATATGGTGAGTCGATACACGCGATCGCCCAACGCGGCGCGCATGTGTTCGCGAGTGCGTGGCGGTGCCGATTCGATCACGGTGTTGATGCTGGCACGACTGGTCGAATTAAGACATCGAGACGATCGAGGACACGCGTCGCGGTTTCCGTCGGCAACGCGACATAACCCAACGCGCTCGCCATATCGCCACCATCAACGAGGGCCCATCGCAAAAATTCAACGAGTTGCCTCGTCTTCACTGCACCAATGGTTGTTGGTGCGATCAGCATGAACGTGAAGCTGGCAATTGGATACGCTTGTTCGCCCGGAGCATTCACCAGCGAGACGCGCAAATCGTTGATGTCGCCAGACGTCGTGACGACGCTCGTGGCGGCGGACGCAATCTCGAAAGGCATTGGTGACACGAAGCGTCCGGCACGATTGCGGATGTGCGCAACGGGTAGGCGGTTCTGTCGTGCGTAGACCACTTCGAGATAGCCGATGGAGCCCTCCATCTGCTTCACTTGTCCGGCCACGCCTTCATTGCCTTTTCCACCGATACCGGCTGGCCAACGCACATCCTTGCCACGTCCTGGACCGTCAGCCCACGCCCGACTGACCGCAGCGAGGTAGTCAGTCATGATATAGGACGTGCCACTGCCATCAGCGCGATGGACCACGAGGATGTCGCTCGACGGTAAGGGCGCGTTCTCGTTGAACGCCGCGATACGCGGGTCATTCCACTTCGTGATGCGGCCAAGAAAAATATCGGCGATAACATCACCGGACAGGCGGAGTGGTCGTTGCAATTGCGGCAAGTTGTACGTCACGGCAACAGCGCCAAGCACCGTGGGCACATGGACGATGTTCGTGTGTCCTTGTGCAAGCTCGGTGTCGGACATCGGGACATCGGTCGCGCCAAAATCGACGGTGCGCGCCAGCACCTGTCGAATACCGCCACCGGAGCCAATGGATTGGTAATTGATCCGCACGTTGGTTCGCTGCGCGTAGTCGTTAAACCACCGCGAGTAGAGCGGATACGGAAATGTTGCTCCAGCGCCCGTGAGATCAACGCGCATGCCAACCGTTGCTGCCGAGTTAGAATCGGCGATTCGCAGGGTATCGCGCGGAGTACCGCAGGCAGCGGCAGACCACACCAACAAGAACAGCGCACCGTTGATTCGATACACTTGCCCGTCGGCGTTTTGGATAGGAGACATGTGGTAAAATATGTGCGAGCACGCAGTGGCTAGCTGGGCAGTGGTTGCAACGGAATGGTCGCAAGGTTGGACACGCGCTCGGCACCGAACGCAAATCGGGCGACGGCGGCCGAAATTCTCCCGGCGCACTGGTTGCCGAGCGCCTCCCCGCGCCGTATCGTCGCCGGAAATGGCTTCTGCTGATCCGATCCTTGAGCGACGCGTTGCGTCGACACCGTCCAGCGACCCGCAAACCCGCTCCGAGTCGATGGCGTCGGCAGCGCGCGCCCTGCGGGCGGCGGAACATGTGTGCATCTTGACCGGCGCGGGGATATCTGCCGAAAGTGGCATTCCCACGTTTCGCGATGTGCTCACCGGTTGGTGGTCGCGCTACGCGGCTACGGTGCGCATCGCCGAGCCAAATGCTGCGCATCGCGCCCTTGTCGCACTCGCAGAACGCGTGTCACACTGCACGCTGATTTCGCAGAATGTGGATGACTTGCATCAACGCGCGGGCAGTCGCGATGTCATCGCGTTACGCGGTTCGGTGCTGCACGCACGATGTAGCGCCGGCTGTGTGGGTCGGATTGTGTTAGCGGATGAACCGCAGTTAGAAACCCTGTGCTGCGCATTGTGCGGCGCGGCGTTGCAACCAGATATAGTGCGATTTGGCGAATCGTTGCCGATGGCCGCGTTTGAAGCGGCGCGCAATGCCACGGTCGCGTGCGATGTCTTTGTGTCGGTGGGCACGTCGAACGTTGCCGAGCCTACCGCATCGTTGCCTTGGTTGGCGGCTTCGCACGGTGCAACGGTGATTGTGATCAATCAATCGATGCATGGACAACGACGCGGACCGAGCATTTTACCGATTGACGGGCCGGCTGCCGTACTGCTGCCACGATTGGTACAAGCGGCATTCGCGGGCAAACGACTGCGACCACGGGGTGTTGTTTCGTTGTAGCGCTGTTACGATTGCGCCAACGGAAGCCACACGGCGATTGTTGTCCCCAGGCCAGGCTCACTCTCTGCTTTTACTTTGCCTCCGTGTGCTTCCGCGAGATGTCGTACAATAGCGAGTCCGAGCCCGGTGCCGCCTGCTTCACGAGATCGACTTGGATCTGCACGGTAAAAGCGTTCGAAGATACGAGGCAAATGATCGGCGCTGATGCCAATGCCGGTGTCGCGCACACCGAGCCATGTCCCCCCTTCCTCGAGCGACGAGACGACAACGATTTCGCCGGTGAGCGTGTGGCGTAGCGCGTTCTCGGTCAAGTTGCTCAAAATCTGTCGAACGGCCGTGGGATCTGCATAGATCGTGCGCGCGTCGAACGCGACGTCGACACGTAGCGCCACGCCTTTTTCGTGCGCCGCCGCCTGCATTGGTAAAACAACTTCGGTGGCGAGCGTGGCCACCTCGAGCTCGACGGGATTTGGTAGCCACCCACCAGATTCGATACGTGAGAGATCCAACAAATCATCCACGATGCGCTGCATGCGCTGCACGTTGCCTTCGGCCATGCCGAGAAACTGTTTGCGCAGGGCAGGTGGGAGATCGTCGTCCTGCAACGTTTCGACAAAGCCACTGATCACCGTGAGCGGCGTGCGAAGTTCGTGCGAGACGTTCGCGACGAAATCGCGACGTACGGCTTCAAGTCGTCGAAAGGGTGTGAGATCGTAGAGCGCGAGCACGGCACCACCGGCCGGCAATGTCCGCGCGGTGAGCGAGAGCGTGCGATCGTCAACGCGAGCCTCGCCGGGCAATGCCTCCGCGCCTGACAAAACCGCCGATAAAGCTTCGCGCAATGTGCGATCGCGTGGTAAGTATTCGGCGGGGAATGGCACGGGTTCGCGAATTCGGAGCAACTGTCTCGCCGTCTCGTTGATGCGTACCACTTGTTGCCGTGCATCAACCGCGATGACACCTTCGTTGAGGGATTCGGTCAGTGCAACCAGCAGTGCTTCTTCGTCGGTCAAGGCGCGCGCACGTTCGTCGACCTGTTGCGCGAGTGCGCGGAGCGCATCGGCAAGTTCACCCACTTCGCCCATACTCATCAACGACGGTTGGCGGGCGAGATTTCCCGATGCAAGCGCCCGGGCCACATCACGCAACTCTTCGATCGGTCGCGCAGTGCGTCCCGCGAGCATGTGCGCGACGGTGGCACCAAGCAGGAGCGCGACGATGCCCGCGATGATGATGTCGCGACGAACACCATCAAGAAAGTTGTCGGATGCGGCAGCGGTCGCGTGCGTGAGATGCACCCGCGTGGTCACGCTACGTTCCACCGCGACCAGCGCGATGATCACCAGCAGCGCCGCAACCAACAATGCGTTCAGCGTGAGGCGTCGGCGAATCTGCACGAGCGACGCGTTGCGTCAGCCTCCGCGCGGAGCGGCCGCGCGGAGGCGATAGCCGAAGCCGCGAACCGTCTCGATCATGTCGCCGGCGACACCAAGTTTTGTTCGTAGTCGCTGGATGTGCATGTCAACAGTGCGCGTTTGTATATCAGGTGCTGCTTCCCATACGGTTTCGAGGAGATGACCGCGCCCCTGTACGCGGCCACGACGCTCGACCAAAGTGAGCAGCAGTTTGAATTCAGTTGGCGTGAGCTCGACGGCGTGATCGTCGACCGCGACCGACATGGCGGCGCGGTCAATGCGTAGTGGTCCAATAGCCAATTGGTCGGCAGATGCGGAGAGCGATGACGAGGCCGTACCAGCCCTCCGAAGAATGGCGGCCACGCGCAACACCAATTCTGCGGGACTGAACGGTTTCGTCAAATAATCATCGGCGCCCAGGGAGAGGCCGCGAATACGATCCGGTTCCTCTCGACGCGCAGTGAGCATCAGCACCGCGACATTGCGCGTGTGATCATCGCTCCGCACGTGCTCCAATACATCGAAGCCGGACATACCGGGCAACATGAGATCGAGGACGATCAACGCCGGTCGTTCGCGTCGCGCCATGTCGAGCGCGTCCTGACCCGAGGCCGCGGTGGACACACGATAGCCCGCCTTCGCGAGATGATACGCGACAAGCGCGACAATCTCTGGTTCGTCGTCAACAACGAGAATACGATCGGCAATCGGCGGTGCAGGAGTCATGCGGAGCTGATGTCAGCGGCTATGGGCACGAAAGCTGGCGTACGCGCGGCATTCCGTGCGTGCAACCGTCGTTGGATCTTTGCCACGATCATTTCGATCGCGACTGTATTGTTTCCACCACGCGGCACGATGACGTCCGCGTAGCGCTTGCTCGGTTCGACGAACTGCAAATGCATCGGTTGCACGGTGGTCAGATACTGTTCCAGCACAGATTCCAATGACCGTCCACGTACCGCGGTATCACGACGAATGCGACGAATGAGACGAATGTCGGCATCGGCGTCGACGAACACCTTCACGTCGCAGCGATCACGCACACTCGGGTCGGACAACAACAGAATGCCATCGATCACCACAACGTCAGCCGGCTGAATGTGTCGCGTGCGTGCACTGCGTCCGTGCGTTGCAAATTCGTACACGGGCATATCCACCGCGTCGCCACGCGATAGCGCTGCTAAATGCGTACTGAGTAACTCCATGTCAAACGCCTCGGGATGATCCCAGTTGACGTGCTGCAACTGCGGCATCGTGAGGTGACGGAAATCGCGGTAGTATGCATCCATCTCGAGAAACGCCACCGATGCATCCGGTAACGCTTCCGCGACTTTGCGAGCGACCGTGGACTTTCCCGAACCCGTGCCGCCCGCGATTCCTATGATGAGCGGTTTCATGGGCGTTTTTCCTTGGCGCTGTGCACAATGGGTAGATGTCGTGCTGTCATGTTCGGTATGCCACGACGGTGTAACGGATACGTATCGAGG
>JAYTTR010000134.1:0-9667 GCA_043744935.1 Gemmatimonadaceae bacterium | reverse complement strand
TGTAGCCGTGCAATTGTTGCAAAAAGACCGGAAGAATAAAAACAGAGCCGTACAGCGCGACGCCCATGAACGCGGCGAATACGACGCCGGGTGCAAGCTGTCTCGATTTCAAAATGCGAAAATTGATAATCGGTTCATCCGTGGTCAGTTCGCGCCAGACTAATAGAACGGCCGACACGGCGCTGACCGTCGCGAGCAGCACAATGAACGGTGAGTCAAACCAATCCAGTCGTTCGCCACGCTCGAGCATCCACTGCAACGCGCCAACGGTCAGCGTGAGTAACACGATTCCCGGAATATCGATGGTGCTCGCGCGCTTCTGGTGCGACGCGTTGCGCACGTATGTCCAGACCAAACACGCCGCGGCGATACCTAACGGCACGTTGATATAAAAAATCCATGGCCATGCGTATGCGTCAACGATGAAACCGCCAAGCGTGGGACCCAGGGTCGGTCCAACCATCACGCCCATACCGAAGATCGCTTGTCCTATGCCGCGCTCTTCCGGTGGGAATGATTCGAAAATGGTGGTCTGCGCCGTGGACAACAGCGCACCACCGCCCAGGCCTTGTACGACGCGCCAGAGCACCAGGCCCAGCAACGATGTTGCAGCGCCGCAGAAAAATGAGGCGGCCACAAAGAGCAAAATTGAACCCGTCAGATACCGCCGTCGTCCAAAAAATGAGGACAACCAACTCGACATTGGTATGACGATGACGTTCGCAATGATGTACGACGTCGATACCCACGCGATCTCATCGAGTGTCGCACCGAGCGTACCCATCATGTGCGGGATCGCGACATTTACGATTGACGTGTCAACCAGTTCCAAGACCGCCGCGAGCGTGACGGCAATAGCAATCAGATAGCGATTCTTGTACGGATCATCAACCACGACGACGGATTTCGACCGCGCCGACACGGAGCCGCCCGCGCGTGCGGACGGCTCAAGTGCGATGGTGGCCATGAGGGCCTATTTCACAACGACGCTCGCCACGACGGACATGCCGGGACGCAGCGGACGATCGGGGCCGAGGCCCTTGGTGATTTTGACTCGCACAGGAACCCGCTGCACCACCTTGGTGAAGTTGCCCGTGGCGTTGTCAGGCGGCAGCAACGCGAATTTGGCGCCCGTCGCCGACGCGATGCTTTCCACTTCGCCTTCGGCGGTTGCGCCGTACGCATCGATTTCAAGTTGCACTTTCTGCCCGACACGCACCCGAGCGAGTTGCGTCTCCTTGAAATTCGCCGTCACAAAAACTCCCGTGTCCGACACGATCGACAACAGCGTTTGTCCGGGCTGCACCAATTGTCCAACTTCAACAAGCTTTTTGGACACCGTACCCGCGAGCGGGGCGGTGATCTTGGTGAACGAGAGCTGCAGCGCGGCATTTGCGCGCGACGCTTCGTTCGATTGCAGACGGGCGCGTGCCAAACGCACTCCAGCTTCCGCGTTACTGATGCCGGACGTTGCCGCATTCACTTGCCGTTGCGTCGCGGTCAATGTGGCCACGGCGTTGTCATACGAAGCCTGCGCTGCATCCAGTTGCGCCGCACTGATGATCTGCTTCGAGGACAGTTCTTTCGCGCGCGCCAAATCGGCTTTCGCTTTCGTCAGTGACGATTGCACCGCAACGACCTGCGCATCGCTCGCATCGCGCTGACTCGACGCGGAGCGCACCATCGCCGCGGCTTGCCCTTCCTGCCCGCGATCACCGGATGTCGCGCGTGCGGCAGCGAGGTCGGCATCCGCTTGTGCGAGTCGCACTTGATACTCACGCTCATCGATACGTACCAACACGCTATCGTCGCCAACGTGCACATTCTCTCCCGCACTCACGGACAACACGTACCCGCCAACTTTCGCCACCACGGGAACGATGTGTCCATCCACCTGCGCGTTATCGGTGCTTTCGTGCGTTTCGCCGTAGCTCCATCGCGTGAAGCCCCAATATCCAGCCGCCGCAAGCAGCATGATCGGCACAATAATCTTGAGCGGATTTGTTTTCGGCGGCGGTGAAGTTTTTGCCGGTCGTTCCGCCGTCATCGATGTTTGTTCGCGCGCGGGACTCAGTGGCGATACTGACGGAGTTGATGGAGCGGAGTCGATCGTTGGAGATGCCATGACAAGTGCCTGGAAGTCGGGAAAAGGATGTCTGATTTATGGGAGCTGCTGCACGGCACCGGTCGCACGCGCGAGTGAAACGCGTGCGCCCTGATAGGCCGCCAGCGCATCATTGCGCAGCGTCCGAGCTTGATTGAGCGACAACGACGCCGTGATGACATCAGCGTTTCCGGCAACACCAGCGCGAAACCGTTCCTGCGCCTGACTTACCTCTTGCTCCGCTAGTCCAAGCCGTTCGCGCGCCGCGTCGACCTGCTCTCGCGCCGCGGCCAAGTCGAGCATCGCTGAGCGTACATCAAGCGCGCTTTGCGCACGGAGGTCGCGCAGCTTCGCATCGATCTCGCGACCGGCCGCGGTTTGCTCCTGCACACGACTCTGTCGGCGAAACCCGTCAAACAACCCAACGGACAACTGTACGCCCCACGTGTACGTCGGCAATAAATGCGACCAGCTCTTCCCAATCTCGCCTTGATCGGCCACTAAGCCGAGTTGGGGTATACGCTCCCAACGAATGGCGTTGATATTGCTCTTCTGTGCAGCACCCTGCGCAAGCAACGAGCGCACGTCCGCACGAGTGTCCGCTGCTTTCGTCAATGCCGCGCGCTCGTCGGGATTTTGCGCATCAACCGGCAGACCCGCGAGTGAATCCGTGAGCGTGAGCGGCGCATCGAAGGCCAA
Source organism: Gemmatimonadaceae bacterium (assembly GCA_043744935.1). Classification (GTDB taxonomy): domain Bacteria; phylum Gemmatimonadota; class Gemmatimonadetes; order Gemmatimonadales; family Gemmatimonadaceae; genus Gemmatimonas. The sequence goes on along the minus strand of JAYTTR010000134.1, from coordinate 6,864 downwards.
GCCGAGGATGCGCTTGAGCTCCAACTTTGAGCGATCACGATCATTGCGTGCCATGATGAGTTGCGCGCGCGTTGACGCGAGTTGCGATTGGGCGCGCGTGACATCGAGCGCAATACCAACGCCGGCTTGCAGCTGATCGCGCGCAATGCGCAAGAGGTCTGCAGCCAGAACGGAATCCGCAATGCGCGCACTCACCTGCGCGTCGGCGCGCGCGGCGCGCACATACGCCGTCGCCGCGTTGCCTGCCGCGCCGTCGGCTTGCGCTTCGACATCGGCGTTCGCGGATGTGACCGCCGCCTGTGCCGCTCGCCATTTACCAACACTCGCAAAATCAACAAGCGGTGCCTGAATGCGGTAGCGAATGTCCACGGTAGGGACGGGCCCGAGCAATTCACCATTCGGGTTTAACAGCGGTTTCCCATCGACGCCGCGAAAGGAAAATCCGAAGGTCGCGGTGTTGATCGTGCGAGATGCTTGCTGAATGCCCGCTGCTACATCGGGGAACAACGCACCGCGACGTTGCAACACACGCGCATCTGCCTGGGCCACGCGAGTGCGCGCAACGTCAACGCCACCGTTTTGACGCGCGGCCAGACGGGCGGCGTCGCCGAGTGAGAGGGAGGTTTGCGCGGCAATCGTGGTGCTGAGCAGTGCGCTCGCGCCGCACAGTGCGAGACCAAGAAACAGAAAACGAACGGAGGTCATAGTGGCGTACGTGAGGAAGCAGCGAGCGCCAGACCAGGAACGTCCGGTCGGAGCGCGCGCAAATAAAAGTCGAGAATTTCGTTGCGTACTTCGTCGTCCGAAGTGTTGGCGAGTGCGGGGAAAAATTGACGTCGCGCACACCAGAACGAGTGCATCATCGAAAGCGCCGAGAGCATGCGCGCGGCCGTTTCCGCATTGATCTCGCGAAATTCACCACGCATCGTTCCGCGCGCGATGATCGTGCTGATTAACCGACGTCCACGCGCGATCACCTCGTCCGCATAGAACTGCATCAGATCCGGGAAGTTGTGCAACTCCGCATACACAAGCCGTTGGACCACTTGAAATTGTTCGGACCGCAAGAACTTCCACCACCCAATGGTGAGCGTGCGCAACTGCGTTTCGGCGCTGTCTTCCTCGAGATGACCAACAACCGTTTCCGCCTGTTCGAGCGCGGCGACGATGGTGGTGCGAACCATCTCGTGAAAGAGTGCTTCTTTGTTGGGGAAGTAGAGGTAGATGGTGCCTTTGGCGACGTTGGCACGTTTGGCGATGTCATCCAAGCGTCCGCCCGCGAGACCGCGTTCGCCGAATTCGTGGAAGGCGGCGTCGAGGAGTTGTTTTCGTTTCGGTTCGAGTATGGGAACAGCGATGGTGGCGGTCATGAGCAATCGAGGAATACGAGCGCGCGCTGGTGTACTGACTGACTGGTCAGTCTAGTTCATTGTAAGAGAAAAACAAGAGGAACTGCTGCTTCAGGCGGAGGCGTGGAGGAAACACCGAAGAAAAACCAAAGAAACGATCGGTCCTCCAAGCCCCCCGCGCCTCAGCATGAAATCAGTTCACGCCCAATTGCTGACGAACTCCACCACAGCAGCTTTCTTCCCACCCGCCTCCGCCTTCTCGTTCGCAAAATGCGCATTCGTCAACAGCACGATGCCGTACAAGATCGCGCCGATAAACAGCGCGCCACCAATGAGACCAACAAACGCGGCCCCCATATCACTGCCAGCGCTCGCCTGATGATCGCTCATATCCGAGTCCGTTGAGAAGGAGACTACTCGACGTCGGTGACACGCACCGAAATCATACCGTCATTCGGGGCGATCGTCGGGATGAACTCCAACCCTTCCGTCACCTTTCCAAACACGGTGTGCACACCGTTCAGATGGCGCGTATTCGACTCGCTCAGCACAATAAAAAACTGGCTACCGCCGGTGTCCTTGCCCGCATGCGCCATCGACAGCGCACCAACCGCGTGCTTGTGCGGATTCCCCTTCGTCTCACACTCAATCATCCAGCCCGGACCGCCCGTGCCAATGCGACGATCGCCCGCCGGCAAATCACGCGAGAGCGGGTCGCCGCCCTGCACAACAAAATCCTCAATCACGCGATGGAACTTGACGCCGTCATAAAAGCCGGAGTTTGCCAACTTCTCGAAATTTGCCACAGCTTTAGGCGCCTCGGCCGGATACAACTCGGCAACAAGGGTCCCTTTGTTCGTCTCAAAAGTGGCCAGTTTGGTCACGGAATCCTCGGGTGCGAATGGTGCGGGTGAACTGGAAACGTAGCGCGGAGGGGGAGGAAGAGTCTACGGCGCACGGAGGTATTCGTCGTATGCCTTCCTGGCTAATACTTTTCTATATTAGCCGCATTCCGAATACTTTGCGTGCATTGGATGCAACCCTACGCGCACTAATACCCAATAGCCGAGCGATGAATACGCCTCCGCTCCCGCTCCCGACTCTGTGGAACGCGTTCAACTTGACCGGTTCGCCCTTTTATTGACGGTGTCAGACCCAATATTGGTCTTGTCGGACATGTCGAAGCAGAGCACGTGCGCTCGACTACCGTGCATGATATCCGACCTATCCTCCAGCAGCGATACGCGGACCATCCCGCCGGAATTCTTGAACGCCGACGAGTAGAGAAACTCACCGCACGGGGCGTTTGCACGCATTTGGCCAGCGGCTTTCTAGTTGAGCGTACCTGCGCTCGGACACACATCGCGTAGCACACACGTCTCGCACGCTGGCTTACGCGCAAAACACACTCTTCGTCCATGCCAAATGAGCAAATGACTGAGCAACGCCCAATCCTCGCGCGGGAAGAGCGGCATCAATTCTTTTTCAATTCCAATCGGATCTGGTTCGCGCGTAAGTCCGAGTCGCCGAGAGAGTCGTTGTACGTGCGTGTCGACAACGATGCCGTCGTTGATGTTGAAGGCATTGCCTAAAATAACATTTGCTGTTTTTCGCCCAACGCCCGGTAAGGCAATAAGTTCGGGAATGCTGGTTGGTACGCTCCCTCCATGCCGCTCCGTGACCGCGAGTGCCATGCCCACCAGACTCCTGGCCTTCGCACGGAAAAATCCTGTGCTCCGTACGATTTCTTCTACATCCCCAGGCACGGCGTTGGCCAACGCGCTCGCATCCGCATATCGAAAAAATAGCGCGGGCGTCGTCATGTTCACGCGCACGTCGGTGCACTGCGCACTGAGTATGGTCGCGCACAATAACTCAAACGGATTCCGATAGTCCAGCTCGCAGTGCGCATCGGGATACTCGCGCTTTAATCGGCCTAGAACAATCGTCGCTACTTCACGTTTCGCAGCTTTCGTTTTCGGCGACTTTGCGACCAACGGTGCTTTCTGCGACACTTTCTGCCCAATGCTGCGCACGTTCCGTTTAACGGAAATCCTCTTCTCGGCTTTTGCTTTCGTCGCGTTGGTCGCGACACTTGCGGTTGTTGTTGCAGTTGCCTTCCTGGGCCGCTGCACTGATACCGGCTGCCGGACACCACCATTCCGCGCCACGCCTAGCGCGACGCAACAGTGGCAGTTGTCGGCACTAATCGCGGCCCAGCGCCAACCCGACGAGCACGCGCAAAGGCGAGTACCGCATCGACGTCGCGAGTGTTCAACACATCCGAACACGCGAGCCAACCTTTCCGCGCAATGGCAACACCCATTTCCAGATGCTCCAAACCCTGTGGCGAGTGCGCATCCGGGCCAATCGATACCAATGCTCCATGTGCGTGCGCAACGCGACACGCGCGCCAATCCATGTCAAGTCGATGCGGATCGGCATTCAGCTCCACCGCGACTCCAACACGCGCGGCCTTCGCAATGACGGCGTCAAGATCGATGGCATACGGCTCGCGCGTGAGCAACAGTCGACCCGTGGGGTGCCCGAGGATCGTGAGATGCGGATCGTCAAGCGCCTTGAGCACGCGATCCGTCATCTGCCGCTCGTTCATGCCGTAGCGCGTATGCACGGAGCCGATGACAAAATCGAAACGATCAAGAAATGTGGTGTCGTAGTCGAGCCGCCCACACGGTAAAATGTCCGCTTCGATCCCCTTCAGCAATCGAAAGTCAATGCCTTCCGCAACGTACCGCGCGTTGAGCGCATCGATCTCGTCATGCTGCCGCAGGATATCATCTCGCGACAACCCACCAGCGTACGGATTGCTCTGCGAATGATCAGAAATGCCGAGGTACCGGAGTCCGCGCGTACGTGCGGCGTTGGCCATGTCGGCGATGGTCGCTCCACCATCGCTGTATTGCGAATGACAGTGCAGCGCTCCCGCCAAATCGTGCTCAGCAACCAGCGGCGCAAATGGTCCAAACAGAGCCGCTTCAACTTCACCGGCCGCTTCCCGCTGCTCGGGAACGATGAACTCGAGTCCCAGGTGTGCATACAAATCACGCTCTGTTAAGACGGGCAATAGAGCGCCGTCCTTCCCACGCAACTCATCGCCAGCGAGTACAAGGCCCAGCACCGCCGCACGCTCGGTGACCTGCCGCACGTGCGCTATGTTGCCCGTTACGCGCCAAAACGCGAGTGCGAACTGTTCCGGTCGCACACACACGAGATCAATGCGAACACCATCTTCCGCTCGCGCTTTGAGCGAGCGAACCAGGCCAGCGGCGACCAGCGACGGTGCACCACGCACCGCCGCGACGAGATCGATATCGCGCACCACTTCGCTGCGTCGTCTGATGGAGCCCGCAATTTCTACCTGCAACACGTCCTGGTGCGCCCTCACCACGGCCAGCGCCCGTTCCGCCTCCGCGCGCGCATGTTGCCACAACACATACGCACCCGTGGCGTGCAGGTCAGCAATCCCTTTCAAGATTTTCTCGGCGGTCTTCTCACCAAACTTCGGTAGCGAGGCGAGTCGTCCATCGCGCGCGGCCTGCTCCAGACCCTGCAGTGTATCGAGGTGCAGCCCTTCGTGAATAAGTCGGATACGCGCGGGGCCAAGCCCAGGCACGCGCAACATTTCCATCAGTCCTTCGGGCGTCTCTTCCTGCAACTGCTCGAGTAGCGCTGATCCATTCGATTCGGCCAAGTCATGCAGCACCGCAACGGAGGCGGGTGCCAGTGTTTCGGCAGCAAACATGTTCGCCGACAACGCTAATGCGAGATCGTGTTCACCGTAGCTCGCCACCGCTCGCGCCGCAGCATGCATGGCGCGCACGGTGAACCGATCCTCGTTGTGCAACTCGAGGAGATTGGCAATCTGAGTGAGAGCATGTGCGGCGCCGCGGCAGTCCATAGATAAAATATACAATACAAAAACTGTTGATCACGAATTCCAAAAATTTGCACGGCATGACTGACAGCTGAGGGCCCACCAGGTTCGTGGCTAGCTCTCCACGCCGGCCAACACCTGCGCCTGCTTCACCAATTCAACCATTTGCGCTTCGGTCAACTCCATCTCGTGTCGCGCGGCATTGTGGTCGAGCAAGCCCGTGCGCATGCCCAGCGCTACTTGATTCAAATAACGAATCTTGGACAGCAATTCGAGCGTGAGCTGACGCAAGCCATGAAAACGGCGCTTCTCCGCATTGGCGCGGCGATAGCGCTGTAGCAGCTCGTCCGGGCGCAAACGATGCGCCAGCACCAAGACTTCGTCCTCGTTGCGACCCGGCAACACGCCGCGATCGGGGATGCCGGAATTCGTCCACTCGACATCGGCAAACCACAAACGCCCGACATACTCAATGCCGTCGTGCGCAACGCGAACGGTGACACGGAACTGATGTCCGTCCACATCAATCGTGGCAATCGAAGTTTGTGTAACGGCGCCAAATGGAGGCATGTATGAAGTAGTGCGTGCGAACGAACGTCAGGAAGATAGGAAGCGCGTGATCACGTCGAACAAGGCGGCCGGTTGCTCAACGTACGGCACATGGCCGCAAGCGGGCAAAACCACGAGCTCAGCGTTCAATGCTTCCGCCGCCGCCTGCGACGACGCAAGCGGAATCGGATCTTGACTGCCATGTACGACGACGACGGGCAGGCGAACGGCACGTGCCAAATCATGAAGATCAGAACGTAAATCGAAATCGCCGAGGCTGTCCCATACGGACTGTTGGACGCGTTGGAGCACACGAAAAGGTGTCAGCGCTTGCGCCTTGCGGGGATCGGCAAAATAGCCCGCAACACTTAACTCAAAACTCCGTTGACGAAATGCGACCACATCTGTTTCGCGTACCCCGGAGGCCGCTAATTCCTGTCGCAAAGCGAGGATCGCCGGTGCACGCTGACGTTCGGCAAAATTGGACTCAAACATGCGACGCCATTCGCGCGTAATTGGGGCGGGCGATATGAGGATCAAGCGCTGCGGCATAGGCAACGTTGTATTGATGCGCGCCTCAATCGCGTAGAGCATGGCCAGCAAACCACCCCACGAATAGCCGACGAGGGTTGGTGGCACACACCCGAACTCTGTGACGATGTTGCCGAGATCGTGCGTCTGTGTGTGCCAGGTAATCGCTTCGGCGTCGGAGGTTCGGGACCGACCTCCCCCGCGCTGATCATACGTGAACAGGCGATGCGACTCTGCGAGCGCGAGCATTTGCGGATACAAATAGTCGTGATGTGCGCCGGGGCCGCCGTGTAGCAAGACCAACGGCGAGGCCGAGGCCGGTCCGTCTTCGCGCCAGTAGAGCGGGACGGCTGTCGACGCGGACATGCCGTCGAGACGCGGTGCGGGGATGGGCTCGGGAGCGTGCATGATGGCGAACATTAGCGAACTGCCGACCGCGAATTGCGCGAATCTGAGCAGAACAATCACCGTCTGACGTCGCGGTCGGCTTTTTCAGGAGGGGTGTGCGGGACAGCGGTGCACTGTCGTGCCGTTGCTGTT
>JAYTTR010000133.1:0-2495 GCA_043744935.1 Gemmatimonadaceae bacterium | reverse complement strand
GCGGCGTGACCTATCGGGCGCCAAGCGAAATCCGTGCATCGGTGCAGTCGGGTATTGACTGGTTTGATCTCGCGGGCTTCGTGCGCTTTGGCGACATCGATGTCTCCATGGCGTCGCTGTTGCAAGCACGAAAACTTGGCCGAGACGTGATTGAAATCGCGCCGGGCGTGGTAGGACTGCTGCCCATCGAGTGGCTTGATCGGCTCGGCCCGCTGGTTGGGACGGCGGAAGCCATTGACGGTATGGCGCGATTCAAACGATCGCAACTGTCACTGCTCGATGCGTTGCTCGCGACCATGCCGGATGTCGATCTCGATGACACCTTCAAGCGCGCGCGCGCCGAGCTGGCCGGTTTCGAGAATGTTGAACCGGCAACGCCGCCCGACACATTTCGCGGGACGTTGCGCGAGTATCAGCGTGAGGGGTTGGGTTGGTTGCATTTTCTCAGACGATTTGAACTTGGCGGCTGTCTTGCCGACGATATGGGCCTCGGCAAAACCGTTCAGGTGCTGGCGCTGCTGGAGGCGCGTCGTGTCGAGGGACATCGCCCGTCTCTCGTTGTCGTGCCGCGCTCGTTGGTGTTCAACTGGATTCGCGAGGCCGAACGGTTTGCACCGCAACTGGTACTACTGGATCTGAGTATTGGCGCGCGTCGTATCGATCAGATTGCCAATAGTACGGCTGATGTTATCGTCACGACGTATGGTGCGTTGCGGCGTGATGCAGCGGCGCTCGGCAAAGTGGACTTCGACTACGCCATTCTTGACGAAGCACAGGCCATCAAGAATGCCGGAACGGCGACGGCAAAGGCGTGTCGACTGATTCGTGCGCGGCATCGACTTGCGCTCACTGGTACGCCTATTGAAAACCGTATCGAGGAGTTGTGGAGCCTCCTTGAATTTCTGAATCCGGGAATGCTTGGTACGTCGTCAAAATTTTCGGCACTCGCTCGCTTTGGTTCACCGGCGGAAGGTGAGGTCGATACGGGAGGACGGGCGCTGCTCTCGCGCGCACTTCGTCCAGTGATGTTGCGTCGTACCAAGGCAATGGTGGCCACCGAGCTACCCGCACGCATGGAGCAGACCGTCGAAGTCATTCTCGAACCGAAGCAGCGCGCGTTTTACGAGCACCTACGCGAACAGTATCGTGCGTCGCTGCTGGAGCGCGTTGGGCGCGATGGCGTGAACAAGTCACGCATGCACATTCTTGAAGCGTTGTTGCGCCTCCGACAGGCGGCGTGTCATCCGGCGCTGGCCGATCCAACGAAGAAAGGGTTGCCGAGTGCGAAGCTTGATGCGCTGATTCCGACATTGATCGAGGTGGCGTCGGAAGGACACAAGTCGATTGTGTTCTCGCAGTTCACATCATTCCTGGCGTTGGTGCGTGAGCGACTCGATGCAGAAGGTATTCCATATGAATATCTCGATGGGCGCACTCGCGATCGCGAGGAGCGCGTGAATCGTTTCCAGACCGATATCGCATGTCCGATATTTCTGATCAGCCTGAAGGCGGGTGGGCATGGTCTCAACCTGACGGCCGCGGATTACGTGTACCTGCTTGATCCGTGGTGGAATCCGGCCGTTGAAGCACAGGCGATTGATCGTGCGCATCGTATCGGACAAACGCGTCGGGTGATTGCGACGCGCTTTGTGGCGCGCGATACGATTGAAGAGAAGATTCTGCAATTGCAGGGATCGAAGCGCGCGTTGGCGGATGCCATTTTAACGAGTGACAAAGGTGCGCTGTCGTCGATTGGTCGGGCGGAGTTGGAACTGCTGCTGGAGTAGATGACTGCGTCCACCCTGCACGCAGAGCCTCTGATGATGTCTCGCGCGCTCGTGAGTTTGTTCATTGTGGTTGGTGCATTCGCGTGCTGGCGACGAGTTGTGCTAACCGCCTGCCCGACCGCGTGACCGTTCCGCTGTTTGTCGAAGGGAATCGCCCGTTTATCGACCTCACATTTCGTCGAGCGGATGGCTCAACACGCGCTGCGCGCCTGCTGCTCGATACAGGCGGTGGCAGACCTCTTCTCACGGAAATGCTCGCTCGTGACTGGGGTCTGGGACTTGGCGAGTCGAGTACGGAAGGGGGCAGACATTTGCAATGGTAGAAAATGCGCCAATGGTATTCTTAAGCGCATTTCCGCTCGATTTAAATCCGAAGCGCGACCGGGCGTGCAGACGCCAGTTGGCGACGCACTGCGTATGCCCGTCGCGAAACAGTGTGGATTTCCGCGCACGGAGATCGACGTGAACGACGTGAAGTACGGCATGCTGATCGACACGGGCGCGTCGTTCACGATGGTGTCGTAAGTGCTGTTACAGGCGCTCGTCCGCGATCATCTGGAGTGGCCGCGAGATACTGGCAGTATGCCACGCAAAATTTCTGAAACTACCTGACAGGCGGAATTGACCTCCAACAACAGAGCTTCCCGAGGAGGCCACAGGTTTGTTGGGGCCTCCTCGAGAATGGTCGTGCGGTTACCGAAGCGACGC
>JAYTTR010000132.1:0-2496 GCA_043744935.1 Gemmatimonadaceae bacterium | reverse complement strand
CTCTCGTCGGATCTCTTCGAATCGCTTTCGAGTATCGAAGAGTTCATCAGCAAGCGGAAATCGAGATAACTCAACGTGCGGTGATCCAATACGTTGCCCGTTCCTGTACCGAGACGGGACGGAATCGTAGCTGGCACCCGCACCGAGAATCACCAATAGCATGCATCGTTCTCCCTAAGAGTCGACTCAATATAGCCGCGAATTGTAAAGGGCGATGCTTACGGAGACACTGAGGTTGCCCCGTTTTAATAGACACTTGGTTATGAGTGATTATGCGGCCTGTTGTAACTGTGCTTCATACTCCGCCGGACTGACGTAGCCGAGCGTGGAATGCCGACGCTTTCGATTATACCACGTTTCGATGTAGCGGAACACCGCGCGCTTCGCGTCCTCTCGCGTGTGCCAATCGCTTTGCATCAACAGCTCAAATTCAAGCGTGGAGAAAAAGCTCTCCGCCACCGCGTTGTCGTAACAATTGCCGCGACCACTCATGCTCGCCACCATGTTGTGCGCCGCGAGTTCCGCGCGGTAGTCCTTCGCCGCGTATTGACTGCCTCTGTCCGAGTGGTGAATGAGTCCGGGCTTGGGCCGACGCATCGTCGTCGCCATGCGGAGCGCGCGCAACACGATCGAAACATCCATCGTCTCCTGCATCGCCCAACCGACGCAGCGACGCGAGCCGAGATCCAGGACCGTCGCGAGATAGAGTGTGCCTTCGCGTGTTGGCAAATACGTCATGTCCGACACCCACACGCGATCGAGGGCGGTGCTCGCCGCGAATTGTCGCGCGAGCAGATTTGGCGCGATGGGCTCCGTGTGATTGGAATCTGTCGTCGTGATCCGTCGTTGCTTCGGCGAGCGCGCCACGAGTCCGTCCTGCCGCATCAAACGGGCGACGCGCTTCCGACTGGTCGGCCACCCTTGCGCGGTCAATTCTTCATGCACGCGCGGCGCGCCGTAGGTGGCGCCACTGTCCGCATGCGCGAGGCGCACTTGCGCCATCAACACATCATCGATCACCGCGCGCCAGCTCTCCGGCCGTTTGCGCGAGGCGTAGGAACCCGATGGCGTGACATCGAGCACGCGGCACATGAGTCGCACAGCAAACTCGTGACGATGACGAGTGATCACGGCGTACCTCATCGCGACTCTTTCGCGAAGTACACCGCCACTGTTTTTGCGAAGGCCTGCTCCTGGCGCAAGATCTCATTCTCGCGGCGCAACCGGCGATTCTCCTGCTCCAGCGTTTCGCCGGGCATCGAAGATCCGACGACGCGATCCGCAACCACGCCGCGGGCCCAGAGGCGCAGCTGCTCCGCTCGCACGTCCAGTCTCCGCGCCACCTGCGCCACCGACATCCCGGCCGCGCGCTGCTCGTGCATCATTCGCACCGCTTCACTTTTGAACTCCGCACTGAAGGCCCGACGCTCACGCCGGACCATCGAGCCTGCGTTGCTTGCTCTTTTCATCTGACACCTCCACCCCGAAATTAGGGGCTGTGAGGTGTCCACGAAATCGGGTCAATCTCAGTATGAGCGTGTGTTAGCTGGCGTTCGAATTAGAGTAGCGCCTGACAGGTGCCGTAGAACTGTGACGGCATTGGTACCCCACCGAGCATGGTAGTGTGCCGCGAATGGACGGCCTTGAAGGTTCCATCTGGAAGTTGCGACAGATAAATCACGGTGACTTGTAATGAGCCTGACATCGTGCGCTCAATGATGCTAAGCGCCTCTACACTAGAAAGAACTGTCACATCGGCACCACCAATGTTACCTATCAAGCGCCCGGTTCCTTTCTCCATGTCGAGCTGATCGAAGACGAGCTCCAGCTTGTCTTTGTTCAGTTTTGGAAGAGGCTTGTCGCCATTCATCCTCGTGGACACGCCCACAGCAAACTCACACCGAAAAGTCTTCGCAGAGTGCAGCCTGCTTGCGTCCTGCGAAACCGCCGGCCTTGCAACCGCGAGAATGCTTGTCGCTAGGACAAGCCACCTTATTCGCATTACCACCTCGTTGATTGCCGCCATAGTGTGGTAGCCAGCTAACGAAACGGGTTCTGCTGCAACGGCACCGTCCGATGCCGAAAGCATAACCGTACGTCGGTGCCGTTGTCAGCAGCAACCGGCGTTGGGCAGCGCGCACCGGACGGCGGCGCAGCTACCGGCGCACGACCACCATCTTCTCGCGGACCACGAGCGAGTCGCGCCCATCCGCCGCGCGATACAAGCTGCGCCCTCGGACGCGCAGCGTTGCGATGCCCGCGACTTCGTACCGAATGGACACGTCCCGCGCATACGGCCGAAGGTTGCGGGTGCACGCACCAGACGTTTGCTCGCGATCGATGGGCGTGATTTCAGCGACGAGCAGTGCCACACGCAGCTCCGCCCCGGCGGCTCGCGTACATGACCCACTGCCGTATGTCGTCACGCGCACTTGCACAGGCTCGCCGACACGCACGGTATCGGGTGCCTCGAGCACCACGGCGCGCGGGTCACCG
>JAYTTR010000131.1:0-2497 GCA_043744935.1 Gemmatimonadaceae bacterium | reverse complement strand
CCAACCAGTGAAATGGTCAACACGCCGGCAAACGCATCAAACAGACTTGCGGCGATGGCGTGATCTGGGTGCGACGCGAGTCCGGGATACAGTACCGTGCGGATGCTTGCCTGCTGTTCTGCCCAGTGCGCCACACGCACGGCATTGCTGTTGTGTCGTTGCATGCGCACGTCCAGGGAGCGCAGTCCACGTGCAAGCAGCCAGAGCGCGAAAGGCGAGGGCGTCTGCCCCCAATGCTGCATTTTGGCTCGCACTTCTTCAACGACGGCGTCCGCTCCAGCGACAATGCCCGCACTGACTGCACGATCTCCGCTCAGGTAAGCGCTGGCCGAGTGAATGATCACATCCGCACCATGCTCGCGTGCGCGAAAGTTGATGGGACTTACTGCAGTCGCATCGACGACCAACGCCACGCCAACTTCCAATGCCAGCATGGCAACCGGTTTCATGTCGGCGACGCGCGTCGTCGCGTCGACGAGAGATTCGAGAAAAATGACGCGCGTGTTTTTACGCATCTCACGACGCCAGCCGCGCGCACTCGCCGGATCAACGAACGTCACCTCAACTCCGACGCTCGGGAGCTCAGCCTGGAAGAATTGACGTGTGCTAGTGCTTAACCAATCACTTGCAACCAGATGGTCACCTGGCCGAAGGAGTGCCAGGAGGGTACACGAAATTGCCGCCATACCGCTCGCCAACACGACTGCCGCATCGGTACCCTCAAGCCGCGCGAGTCGACGCTCTAGCGCGCCAACGTCTGGTGCATCGGGCGGGCCGGTGGATGCAGACGCATCATCATGCAGGAGGACCGTTGCCGTAGCGAGCACGCGAACAGCGTCCTCGCCCTGCGGATGCTCGCCATCACGACGATTGTCAGACAAACGAGCCGCGGTCCGTGTCAATCTTTACCACGCGAATAATTTCAGAGAGTGAGGCGCCGAGTACATCGCGAAGCACGACAGTGCCACGTGCGAGGGTGTCGTCAATCTCGAGCACCGCCAACTCTTGCCGACGGTCCGTGACGATACGCACGAGTTCCCCCTCGCTGACGAGTCGAATGAGCGCATCGTCGGGTCGCATTCGCAACATCGGGCCGCGCTCTGGATCGCCAGCGTGTGTCGCGATGAAGCCAACGACCATCAACGGCGGTGTGAAGCCAAAACCAGCGGGATTGCGAGCAGAACTACCCGTTGGACTCATGTTGCCTCCATCATCGTACTTGGAACGGTGAAACCATCTGCGCGACGCATAACCAGTCGGCGATGTCGCAGGCGATCTAACTGCAATGCCGCCGACGCAGGTTCGATTTCGAGTAAGCCGGCAACGTCGTCCGCCCACAGCGGCCCATGATCGCGCACCGTCTCCCAATGTAGACGCTCGTCATCGTCAACGGTTCCAAACAGCTCGGCCACGCCATGATGCCATGATACAAGGGCCAGCGCATGACGTTCGAGAACCGTTTCAATCGGATCCAGATGTCCATCATGAATTCCGCGAAACAGCAGAAAGCCTGGTGGGCCATCGTCGTCTGCGTATCGCAACAAGAGTTTCGCGACAATCTCGTCGGCGCAGGAGAAGTCGAGCAAGTTGACTTGCGAAAAATCGATTGTGGTGACCACGGGCACACCAATCTCCACCACTTGTCGTTCGATCGCGGTGCGCACCGCCGCACCCGTTGAACGCGTGACGAGATTTGAATACAAATCACAGACGGTGCCGCGCAACACGGTGCCAACATCAATGAGCAAACTCATGTCGCGCGCTCGCGCGGACGTGCCCTGCTAACGCTCGCCGCCGATGCCGATTTCGCCGTTGCTTTCGGTTCGCCAATGCGCTCGGGAATCGTGATCTGCATTTGCGCGCCCGGAAAAAACGGCAAGGACTCGGCCATCGGCACGTCCTCGTCCCAGTCGGGCGTAATGGCAATGCGTGCGGTTCCGCTGCGCACCGAGAGTTTTCCGTTCCAGCGTCCCACAAAACGTCGAATGCCCGCGAGTCCTTGGCCGCGACCTTTGTCGCCATGACGAAACCGGCTCATGGCGCGCAACACTGCGTCTTCGAGGGCCATGGCGTCGTCCCATCGATCACTGCGACGATGATTGGGCGCGCTTTCCAACGACTGCCGAAAGCCAACGCCCGCGTCGCATACCGCAATCACAACGACGCGACGGCCGAGCCGCTTTGTGTACTTGTACGTCTGCACGGCAACCCAGCCACCCTGTCCCGCGTGCTCCACAATATTCTGACACGATTCACTGAGCGTCATACCGAACGCTCCGGTAATGGCGGTGTCGAGTCCGAGTTGCCCGTGCAGGATGTCGGCCGCCTTTTGTTGAATACGCCCGACGACGCCGTGTACATCGTCGCTCTGTACGATGGGTGTGATTTCGAGCAGGACATCCGATTCGTGCGCATCACGTTGCCGCGGGACCGCGCCGTGCAAGTCATACAGTTCGCCCGCATAGCGAAAAAATCCGGTCCGCGACCAGTAGGACGC
>JAYTTR010000130.1:0-2510 GCA_043744935.1 Gemmatimonadaceae bacterium | reverse complement strand
GCTCGTCCATCGCGCGAGGACTTGGACTTTTCGGATCGAGAATTTTTCCGTCGACAGAAAAACTGCTCTGGTGACACGGACAGAAATATCCGCTCTTCGCTGCGCTGTAGCTCACTGAACAACCAAGGTGCGGACAAACCGCGTTGAGCACGCGCACGGTGCGTGGACCGGTTTTCTGCACATACACGGCGCCAATTGGCACATCCGGTGTGCGATTCCACGCATCCACCAGCACGTCCAACACCGGCAGCTTGCGTGGCTCACCGTTTTTTGGCAGCGCGCCAAGGGAACTGACACGCACCATGCCCCGTGCGTCGGATTTTCGGCGCAATGGATCGAGGAATGTAAAAAGTCCGGCGACGGGCGCCACGACGGCGATAAGTCCACCTACCGCAATCGCCGCCACTTTCGTTAAGTAGCTGCGGCGGTCGGACTGCGGCGGGGAATGTTCGTGTTCGTCCATGCGACCGGAGAAAAGGGTCGTGCAAAAGCGCGTGAGTGGGTCGTGGCGCTATTTAATCGTGAGCTGCGCAACCATCAGCTTGTTGAGATGCGGTTTGCAATAATACTTGTACGTGCCCTTGGGCATGCCCGCAAACACCACAATGTACGAGTCGCCCTTGATTGGTTTGCGCACGCCCAAGAGAGGCGCGATGGTATCCGGCATGGCTTTACGCAGCAAGTCTACCGCACCGGCAGGCACGCTATCAGCCCAGAAACCGACGTTGTGGCTGCCGCTCACCGCCAGCCATTTGACCGTGTCGCCTGCCTGAATCGTGAGTTCCGCTGGCTCGAAGAGCTGCTTACCGTCCTGCGTAATCATCTTCACTTCCCACGTTTTTGCCGCACGCGGCGGAACTGACCGAATCGGCACGGTGCGAGCGCTCGCACTCGTTGCGGCCGCGACGACAGCCGCGCTGGCGGCCAATACAACTGCGATAGTTCGGATACGATTTATGCTCACGACATACTCCGGATCGGGTTTGGATTGTCCGCTCACTTGCGGGTGATCGCACACGACGACGCTCGTACCGGGTCGCGGATCACTATGATGCAGCGATCACACACGAGTGCCCCGAATAATTGCCGGTATGCACAACTTTTTACGCATAACGGTACACAAGCGCTGGCGGGCCCTTGCTGAACATCCGCGGTTCTCGACGGACCGCGAAACCGGCTGCACATTTCTCGCGCAATGGTCATCACGTTCAAGGGCAACCGTGAATATCGGTGAGGCCCAGCGAAACGTTCTCTCGGGAGGTCCGCATATGCCACAATATCTCATCGATCCGACGACTGCGGAGTAGCCCGCGCACCGACTGATAGTCACGTTGGCGCCGGTACCCTTTTCACCCACCAGCTCAGAGCATCCGATGGATTCAACGGCGTTTAGCATGTCCATCCCCCTGGCCGGCGTCGGCGCGCATTTTCTCTATTTCGCGACAGCGTCGGCCGCAGTTCTCGTGTTCATCGTCATCTACATCGCGGTCACACCATACCGCGAGTTCGCCCTCATTCGACAGGGCAACAGTGCCGCCGCCATTTCCCTCGGCGGCGCGATCCTTGGTTATACACTGCCGCTCTCTCGCGCCGTTGCACAAAGTGAAAGTATGCCCGATATGCTCATTTGGAGCGTCGTCGCACTTGTCGCGCAGCTTGTTGCATTCGGCGTCACGCGACTGATGTTACCGCAGCTGTCCGGGGATGTGAACGAAGGCAAGATGGCACCGGCAATTTTCCTGGCCGCCGTGTCAATCGCCACCGGTATGCTCAACTCGGCGGCGATGACGCTGTAACGACGGCCGTATGCAAGGCAATCACGCTCGCGACTCACATTACTTCACGAGGATGTTCTCGCCCACGAGTGCCGGCGCGTTCACGGGCCGGCGTCGCGCGTGCGTGATCTGCTCGAACGCGTAGCCAAGTGCCAGCAGTTTCGGCTCGCTCCACGCCGGGCCCAAAAACGAGATGCCAATCGGCAATCGGTTGTCGCTGAAACCCGCGGGGACGATGAGATCAGGAAAGCCCGTGAGGTTGGCGATGTTCATCGCGTCCGGTGCGGTGGTGTTTTCTGATGCGTTGATACGTTCGGGTTTGACAGACTGCGTGGGATACACGATTGCATCCAACTGATTCGACACCAGTAGACCATTCACCACGTCGCGCATCATGGGCAACGCGTGATCGCGCACGGCGCGATAGCGATAGTCATCCGTCGTCCCACTAGCCAGCTCACTAACGAATTTGGCCCATCGCGACGCGTTTGGAGCGTTGGGCGTGCCATCATGGTTGGCACCCAGAGACGAAAGTGCACGTGCGCGCTCGGTCATTTCAGCAAGCGACTTCGGATATGTGCTGGGCGTATCCTTGAGGTAGTCGGCAATCTGCGCCGGAAACTCGGGAAACCGAATGGCCGTGTACCACGCCCCCTTGGCGGTTAGCATCCACGGCGGAAAGCGCACCTCTACAATGGTCGCACCGGCGCGTCGCATGGCCGCCAACGACGATTC
>JAYTTR010000129.1:0-2512 GCA_043744935.1 Gemmatimonadaceae bacterium | reverse complement strand
ATACGCCCGCTGGCAACCCGATCTCGTGCACGAGTTCAGCAAAGCGAATCGCTGTAAGCGGCGTAAACTCGGCTGGTTTCATCACCACCGTGTTTCCGGCCGCAAGCGCAGGCGCGACTTTCCACGCCAGCATGAGCAGTGGAAAATTCCACGGAATGATTTGACCAACAACGCCATACGCATGCTGGCCCGGAAATTCACTCTCGAGCAGCTGCGCCCATCCCGCATGATGATAGAAATGCCGTGCGACGAGGGGAATGTCGATATCGCGCGTTTCGCGAATCGGTTTGCCATTGTCCAGTGTTTCGATGACCGCGAAATCGCGCGCATGTTTTTGAATGCCGCGGGCGAGCGCATACAGCCACCGTGCGCGTGCGTGCCCATCCAGTGCGGCCCATGCAGGCAGCGCCGCGCGCGCTGCGACGACGGCGGCATGCACCGTGTCGACGCTCCCTTGTGCCACCTGCGCAATCACTTTCCCAGTTGACGGATCATGCACGTCAAACGAAGCGCCTGCTTTCGCATCAGTCCATCGTCCGCCAATGTAGTGGCCAAACGAATGTGAATGCGTCTCCAGCCACGCGCGTATGACAGCGTCGCCTTCGGGCGCAGGCCCGTACGACATCGAATCGAAAATTGCACGGACCGAGGTCGACGGTGCGGCAACAGGAGGAGTGGTGGTTGCCATTCGCTCAGACCATCGGTTGACGATGTGCCGCCGCATACCGGCCGGTCACGAAGTGCTCCAGCTGACGCTCCACATCGGTGAGCAAGCCACTCGCTCCGAAGCGAAAGAGGTGCGGGCGTAGCCAGCGGTCGCCAAGTTCTTCTTTCATGAGAATCATCCAGTCAATCGCTTGTTTCGCTGTGCGAATACCACCCGCGGGTTTGAAACCAATTTCGTGTCCCGCACGACTCGCGTACTCGCGAATCATGCGCGTCATCACCAGACCAACGGGGAGCGTCGCATTGGACGGCTCTTTGCCCGTACTGGTCTTGATGAAATCCGAACCGGCCATCATTGCGACCAAGCTCGCGCGTGCGACGTTGGTGAGCGTCGCCAGCTCACCAACGCCCAAAATTGATTTCATGTGCGCGTCGCCGCATGCATCGCGAAAAGCGCGCACCTCGTGATACAACGCGTGCCAATCACCACGCAGCACATGGGCGCGCGTGATCACGATGTCGATTTCGCGCGCACCGGCAGCGACCGAGGCATGCACCTCGTCCACGCGCTGCGCGAACGGCGAAAGTCCCGCAGGAAATCCGGTAGATACGGCAGCAACTGGAATACCAGATCCCGCCAATGCCTCTACCGCGGTCGCCACATACTGGTGATACACGCACACTGCGCCAACCGTGAGATCGAGATCAGCAACGCCCAGCGCGTCGACAATTTCTCGTCGAACGGGGTGCCGCGCTTTCGCGCACAATCGCGTCACGTTGCTCGGAGTGTCGTCTCCGGAGAGTGTGGTGAGATCCATGCAACTGATGACTCGAAGCAACCACGCCGCCTGCCATTCTTTCTTGACGGTACGACGCGCCGGGAGTGAAGCGACGCGTCGCTCGACGGCGCTGCGATTGACCCGTGTTGATCGGACCAGGGCGAGATCCAGCGCGGTGCCTGGATTGCGTACGGGTGGTTGGTCTGGCGCGAGCGGAGTAGCGCGACCCGACGCATCGGGTTGTGCGGACTCGACGCGGCGCGTCGGGCGGGCGGCATGCAGAGGAGTGACAGACATGGGAAAAGGAATGTAGGTCGCGCATGGGTATCGCGCCTCTTTTCGGGCCTCGCGCCCTGTCACCCTTAACTCCGGACGGGAAACAGCCGACACTCACAAACGGAATCCGCTTTCCCTATTCGAGGCTGCCCATGCGTCCCGTCCGACCGAACTATTTGCTTGCCGCACTGCTTGCCGCCGTGCCTGCTCTACTCGCCTTCCCCGGTTGCTCGGCTACCACTGAGGTGGTGACGGCTGGCCGTCTGACCATTGTGCAGGGGCATTTACAAGTGGCCGCCGTCGGGACGTTGCTACCGACACCAATCGTACTTCGCGTTCTCAGCACCAACGGAACGCCCGTCGGAAAAATACCCATCAGCTTCAGCGTGGTGGCGGGTGGTGGCAGTGTGGAACCGGCCACGGTGATCAGTGATGCCAATGGCGAGGGCAAAGCCAAATGGACGCTTGGTCCAACCAGCGTGAACCAGAGTTTGAGCGCGAGCTCGCCCGGCGTCGACCCGATCACCGTGTCTGCAACGGGCGTGCCCCCGAGTGACTTGATTGTCGCGCAGGGCAACAATCAATCCGCGAAAGTCAGCACAGCACTACCAGTGCAAATTGTTGTGCGCGTGACGGGTGGTTCAGGCGTACCCATACCCAATACTACAATCAGTATGGCGATCACTGGTGGCGGTGGCAGCGTGTCACCGCAGTCCGCCGTCACGAACGCGCTGGGAGAAGTGAGTGTGCGGTGGACGCTGGGTCCGTCAACAGGTGTGCAGACGGCAACG
>JAYTTR010000128.1:0-9760 GCA_043744935.1 Gemmatimonadaceae bacterium | reverse complement strand
TGGTACGCCATCACCTCGGCAACGTTGGTGCGAATGGTGCCACTCGGCTTGGCCGGATTGGCGGTGGCGGTTGCCTTTCGCGCGGGACTCCTAAACATCGGCGCCGAGGGGCAGTTGTTGATTGGTGCGGCGGCGGCAGCGACGACGTTTGCGGCCATTGGTACCAATCCACCGTACCTTGTGTTGCCGGCAATCGTGTGTGCTGGTGCCGTCGCTGGCGGTGGATGGGCGGCCATTGCTGCATGGTTGCGTCAGCGGTTCGGCGTGTTGGAAGTGATCAGTACCATCATGTTGAATTTCGTCGCGAAATATCTCATCGGCTGGCTGGTTCGCGGTCCATTGCAGGAGCCGACGCGCGTTAATCCGCAATCGGCGTCCCTGCCCATCTCGTTGCATCTACCGACGGTGATTCCTGACACGCAGCTGCATTTCGGTTTCGTGTTGTTGGTCGTACTCGCGTTGGCCTTGTGGTGGTGGCTGCGATCGACGGCGGCTGGCTTTCGACTGCGCGCGGTTGGTGCGAGTGCACCGGCCGCTGCGAGCGCAGGTCGCATCAACGTTGCGCGCACAACACTTGTCGCGTTCGTGTTGAGTGGTGCGATTGCCGGCCTTGCGGGATCGGTGGAATACACGGGCGTGACCTATGCGCTCTACGACAACTTCTCGCCGGGGTACGGGTACACGGCAATCGCTGTGGCGCTCTTGGCCGGACTGCATCCGCTGGGTGTGTTGGCGACGGCACTGTTATTTGGTGCGCTGGAAGCTGGTGCCAACGCGATGCAGCGCGATGCGGGCGTACCGAGCGTCATCGTCTCGGTTGTTGAAGCAACGTTGATTTTGTTGGTGGTCGCCGCACAGCGTTGGCAGTCTCGCTCGGTAACCCGCGCCGAGGGCGCGGCGTGACCATGCGCCGTGAGATTTCGCGATGACGAACGTGATCGACGTGTCGGCTGGGTTTTTCGAGGCAACCGTACGATGGGCGACGCCGTTGGCGTTTGCGGCGCTTGGTGAGTGTGTAAGTGAGCGGGCGGGAGTGATCAACATCGGGCTCGAGGGCGCCATCATTTGTGGTGCCTTGGGCGCGACCGTTGCAGCCGGTGTTGCGGGTGTTGGCGCAGGTTTTGTCGCCGGTGCGCTCGCCGGCGTGCTGATTGCGGCGCTCTTCGCACTGTTCACCGTCTGGATGCGCGCCGATCAAATTATCACCGGCACCGCTGTCACCATGCTGTCGCTCGGATTGACAGGCGCATTGTACACCTCGTTTTACGGAGCGAGCGGTGTGGCGCTTTCTACGCCGACCATGCATGCGTTTGTCATACCTGGATTGAGTTCGCTGCCGCTCGTTGGACACGCGTTGTTCGCGCAACCGGCCATCACGTATGTCCTGTACGCGCTCACTCCGCTTACGGCGTGGTGGATGGCACGCACGCATGCTGGACTTGCGTTGCGCGCCGTTGGAGAACAGCCGGAGGCTGCTATTGCGGCGGGCATCAAACCGCGGCGCGTACAAGCGGTGGCTGTCCTCTTTGCTGGAGCGATGGCCGGCTTGGCCGGTGCCACGCTCGTGCTCGCGCAAGCAGGGACATTTGTTGAGGGCATGTCTGCGGGACGCGGATTTATTGCGATTGCCATCGTGGTGCTTGGTCGTTGGTCGCCACTTCGCGTTGTCGGTGCTGCGCTACTTTTTGGTGCGGCGAATTCGCTGCAATCGCTCTTTCAAGCGGCGGGATGGCAGCATGTGCCATATCAATTGTTTCTCGCCGTGCCGTATTTATTGACGTTGGTGGTGCTCGCCGGCGCGAGTACCCGTTCGGCGGCGCCTGCGGCCCTGGCGCGCCGCGAAATTGGGACGACGTAGTCGGCCGTTGTAGTTGCCGACGGTACGTGCGCTGCGGACATTACGGCACGCACCGACCGGCTCGATGGTGCGACTCCTTCAACCGCCACCTCTCCATGCGTATGCACGTTCGACATTACGGTACTCCACTGCTCTCGCTGTTGCTCTCGGCGCCACTGATGGCACAACAGTCTGCCGCCGACGTGGCCCTGGTCACGAAGGCGAAAGCGATTCACGCACGTGTGCTCTCACTCGACACGCACGTGGACATTGCCCCCGCCAACTTCAATGTGGACGGGCCGAACTACACGCAGAAGCTGCCGCGAACGCAAGTGGATTTGGTGAAGATGGAAGCGGGCGGATTAGGTGGCGTGTTCTTGGCGGTGTACGTCGGTCAATCGGCAAATCTTGATTCCGCCGGCTTCGCCCGCGCCAACGCGCAGGCGCTCGAGAAGTTTGCTTCCATTCACCGGCTCACCGAAACGTTGGCACCATCGCGTGCCGGACTCGCCTTGACTGCGGCAGATGCGCGGCGGATTCACGCGGAAGGCAAGCGTGTGATTTTCATCGGTATTGAAAACGGTTTTTCGATTGGTGCCGATATCACCAACGTGCAGAAGTTTTATGACCTGGGCGGGCGGTACATGTCGTTGGCGCACAACGGGCATAGTCAGCTGTCCGATTCCAACACCGGCGAACGTGACGGTGTGTGGTTGCATCACGGCCTTAGTCCGCTCGGACGTCAGGTGATCGGCGAGATGAATCGCGTGGGCATGATGATCGACATCTCGCATCCGTCAAAAGCGTCGATGATGCAAACATTGGCGTTGACAAAAGCGCCCATTATGGCGTCCCATTCGGGTGTGCGTGCACTGTGCAATCACAGTCGCAATCTCGACGATGAGCAGCTGCTCGCAATGAAGAAAAACAACGGTGTCGTGCAGATTGTCGCGTTCAACAGTTACGTGAAGTGCGATCCAGTTCGCGACAACGCGCGCGAATCAGCGCGTGCCGCCGCGAATGAACAGTTGCGGAAAGAGTTTGGTATTTCAGCCGTGCGTCGGGATTCGGTACGCACGCAAGTCGAGGCGTTGCCGGAGAGTACGCGCAATGATTACCTCGCGAAGCAAGAGGACATTACAGCACGGCGCTACCCGTCTGATCCAGCCGCGACCGTTGCGGACTTCGTGAATCACATCGACTACGCCGTCAAGATCATGGGTATCGATCATGTCGGTATCAGTTCCGACTTCGATGGCGGTGGCGGTGTTGATGGCTATCGTGATGCAACGCAAGCGCTCAACATCACCACGGAATTGGTGAAGCGTGGCTACAGCGAAGCGGACATTGCCAAGATCTGGGGTGGCAACCTTCTCCGCGTGTTGGCGGACGTGGAAAAGGTTGCGACGTCCCAGAAGAAATGATGGTGTAAGACGAACTACACCGCTTCGAACAGGCTCGTGCAGTTGACGTCACGGGCCTTGATCGCGGGCATCACGACATCGCCGCCCTGCTCTATTCCCGCCAGCCGTTCTGCGCGACTTAGGGCGTCGATGTAGTTGCGCACAAAAGGGGGCGCACCGTAGCGAGTGTGCCTACTTGAAGCGCATTCCGTTTGCCGCGACAAATCCCTTTGTCGGTACCGGTACCGGCGCCGGCTTTGGCGCCGGCTTTGGCGCGGACTTGAGAGCGGGCTTCGCCGCCGGCGCCGCGTTCGGTGCAGGTTTGCCCGGAAATGTCACAGCCCTGGCCACAACACCGGGTGTCCTGGGTTCCTTCTTCATCGTCAACGCGATGCGACCGCGCGCCAAATCCACACTCTGCACTGTCACCTGCACACGCTGCCCAACCTTCACCACGTCGTTGGGGTCGCGCACATAGCGATCCGAGATTTGGCTGACATGCACGAGCCCGTCCTGATGCACGCCGACGTCAACAAAAGCGCCAAACGCGACGATGTTGGTCACGACGCCCTCAAGCACCATACCCGGCAACAGATCCGCCGGTTTGGTGAGATCGTCGCGAAACGCGGGCGGCTCAAACGCCGCACGCGGATCGCGGCCCGGCTTCCGCAACTCAGCGATAATATCACGGAGCGTAGGAAGCCCCACGTCAGCGCTCACATAGCGCGCGAGTTGAATGCTCTCGACGAGCGCATCGTTGCCGACCAGCGTTGCCACATCGGCGCCGATGTCTTTCGCCATCCGTTCAACAAGCGCGTACCGTTCCGGATGTACCGCGCTCGCGTCAAGCGGATGTACACCACCGCGCACCCGCAAAAAACCGGCGGCTTGCTCAAAGGCTTTCGCGCCAAGTCGCGGCACATCTTTCAAATCGGCGCGTGACGAGAGACGACCGCGCTGATCGCGCAACGTGACGATCGACTGCGCGAGTCCGGGGCCGATGCCCGCGACGTACGCCAACAGCGCGGCCGACGCAGTATTCACTTCTACACCAACGCGATTCACGCAACTCTCGACGATATCATCAAGGCGTTGCTTCAGTTTTGTTTGATGCACGTCGTGCTGGTATTGCCCCACGCCGATCGACTTCGGATCAATCTTCACCAACTCGGCGAGGGGATCTTGAAGACGACGCGCAATCGACACCGCACCACGAATGGACACATCAAGCTCGGGAAATTCGGCACGTGCTAAATCAGAAGCGGAGTACACCGAAGCGCCGGCCTCATTCACCACCACCACCTGCGGGCGTGGCGGATCGAGTTCGCGCAACGCAGCCTTCACGAGCGTTTCTGTCTCGCGACTGGCGGTACCGTTGCCAATGGCGATGAGCTCAGGCGTGAAACGCGCGACCATCGCGCGAATCGCTCCGGCAAATCGATCTTCCTGATGCAGGTACAGCGTATCGGTGTGCTGTAGCGCACCTGTCGCGCTGACCACTGCCACTTTCACGCCGCTACGAAAACCAGGATCGAGTCCAATCACCCGCATTTCGCCCGCCGGCGCTGACAACAACAACTGTTCAAGATTGCGACCAAAAATGGTGATCGCTTCGTCATCCGCGCGCGTTTTTAGCTCGACACGGAGCTCAACTTCGATCGCTGGCGCCAGCAGACGACGATAGCAATCGTGCGCGACCAACCCGAGTTGCTGCGTCGCACGCCGTTGCGCCGTGGCTTCGTTGGCGAGACGCGCGTTGATCTCTTCCGTTGGCGCTTCCACACGCCAGATCAGTTCGTTTTCGGTCTCACCGCGACGAATGGCCAGCATGCGATGACTCGGAATGGTGCCGAGTGATTCGCTGTAGTCGAAGTAATCCTTGAATTTGGAGTCATCGTTTGCTTTGCCCGTCACCACCGTACTGCGCACGGTGCCTTTCGCACGCGTCATTTCGCGAACCCAACCGCGTACAACAGCGTCTTCGGAGAGCTGTTCGGACAAAATGTCACGCGCGCCCTGCAGCGCGGCGTCCGCGGTTGGCACTTCGCCATCGAGCCCCACATACGCGAGTGCCGCGCTTTCCATTTCCGCGTCCGTGCTCTCACCTGACCAGAGGACATCGGCCAGCGGACCAAGCCCGCGTTCACGCGCGATCATGGCGCGCGTACGACGTTTCGGCTTGTACGGCAAGTACAGATCTTCGAGCGCCTGCTTCGTGTCAGCACGTAAAAACGAGGCGCGCAGCACATCATCCAGTTTACCCTGCTCGTCTACGCTTTTCATTATTGCCGCTCGACGATCTTCCAGCTCGTGCAAATACTCCGCGCGGTCCCGCACATCGCGCAATTGCACTTCATCTAAGTCCCCTGTCATTTCCTTGCGATAGCGCGCGACAAACGGCAGCGTGGCGCCTTCAGCAAAAAGTGCGAGGGTGGCGCGCACTTGTTGCGGTGCGAGCGAGAGTTCAGTCGCGACACGCGCGACAATGTCCTGCGAGAGAGCGTCAGTCATGGGCCGAGCAAACTAGACGTTTACTCCTTCGTCTCCAAGTGCTCTTCCAACATGCGGATCTCGGCGCGTTGACTCTTGATGCCGAGCCGCAGTCGTCCGTGAATGCCCATGTACTGATTGGCTACCCAAACAACTGCCAACCAAGCGAGCATCGTGCCACGCCAGTCGCTTAACAGCAAATGAAAATTTGTGAACAGCACTGCGCCCAACGCCACATAGTGACTAAAGCAGTATTCGCACGTGCCGAGGTAAAAGAACTTGCGCGTGTACCAGTGGGTCGCGCTGACGCTGCGTTCGGCCAAGTAATCACGCGGCTCTCGAAACAGTTCTTCCTGCGTGACCGTCCATGCGACACATGCGACGGGAATCGCCAGCGTGAACAACCACACGAGTTGCACGCCTAACGTTGGTGAAGAGTCCATTCAGACCACCCTCACCGGAGAAACCGACGCGCGACCTGTTCCAAACGGTCATCTTTCGCACGCTCGGCCTCAATCAACATGGTTTCGACATACGGACGAAGCACAGGTTCACCCCAGTAGTATCCGGTTGCGCGTTCTGCGAGCTGCGTTTCGCCGACACGCGCTGCTTCAAGCAGTGCGCGGGCAGCCACGCGATCGTACGCGGGATCATCACGCGGTGGTAAATCGTAGTTGCGACGCGGCATTTCCCCCTCCGCATCATCACGCAAAAAAGCGCGGGACATAGTCGTCTCGCTCAGTTGCAGCCAGCGACAGCACTTTCCCACAGCACGTGCCATCCGCGAACATCGCGGATGAGCACCGCCGCGCCAAGTGCGACACCGTCATCGCGACCAAAAAGCAAATGCACGTTCCTGGACCGCAGTGTGTGAAACGCCATCAATGGTTCGGCCACGACGAGATCGTCTTCACGTCCTGCCGCGCGTTCATGCCACGCGACCGTCCAATTCCTTGCGTCATCGCTTACGACGTCCACCACAATCACGAGTCGCTCTTCTCGCGGCGAGTCCTCTTGATTGACGTGACGCGCGAGCGTGGCCACGATAAACGCGGTATCAAGCCCGCGCGCTCGATTGGCGCGCAAAACAACAAATGGCAAGCCGTGAAATGTTGCGCTCGTATCGTCACGCAACCCCGACGCAAGCCGTGTGAGGTCAGCGGCGAGTCGAACTGAGTCACGCGCAGAAAGTCCTTCAATTGAATCCAGCGGAATGGCCACCACGTGGCCGGCGACGAATGCGGCAGTCCACGGAAAAATGGGTCCGCTTGCACTATTGGTCAGACGAGCAACCGGCCACGCCGTACACCCTTCATCCATTCGCGGTGCCGCAGCAACAGTGAGTCGTGCGACACCAACGGGACCGCTGCGCGAAAAGAGTTCGAGGCGTCCGTCTCCAGCCGAGCGACCCACGCCAATCGTATCACCGACGGTGAGTTCGGTGGCTTCTGGTCGTAGCAACGAACCGGCGGTGAGACCACCGTCGACTGTTGGCAGGACCATGAGTGGTCCGGCATCCACATTCCATCCACTTCCAGCAACGATGGTGGCGATACTGTCAGGAGGGGTGATCGTGCGTGCGCTTGCGCTTGAATCGGCGGTGGATGCACTACGCGCGCGGTCGCACGCGGCGCCGACGAGCATGGCGCTGATACTGGCGCATACGAGCAGCACACGCGCGCAGGAGATGCGCGCAAGAAAAGCGTGACGCGAAATGCGGCACCGCAGGCTGGACAGAACATGGATCGGCACAGACACTAATCTGCTGTAGTACGCCTCCCTTTACGAGACACTTCATGACTTCTTCTCGCCCCGCGTCGTCCGGATTTCTCAACGCGCTTGGATTGCACCGACGCGAACTCCGCGCGTGGGCGATGTACGACTGGGCGATCTCAGCTGTGCAAACCACCATCATGACCGCCGTCTTTCCGATCTATTTTGTCAAGGTGGCGGCAGGACAATTGTCACCGCCGCAGGCCTCACAGTGGTGGAGCAATGCAAACACGGTTGGTGCGGTGCTCATTGCCATTCTCGCACCATTTCTTGGCGCGATTGCAGACTATCGCGCCGCCAAGAAGAAGTTTCTGGTAGCCTTCATGCTCATCGGAGTATCGGCAACCGCCGCAATGTTTTTCATCAGTCGCGGACAAGTACTGTTCGCGTCAATTGTGTTTGTGTTGTCGCTAGGGGGTGCCACCGGGAGCATGACGTTTTACGAATCGCTGTTGCCGCACATTGCCAGCGACACCGAAATGGATCGCGTCTCAACCGCGGGATACGCACTGGGTTACATCGGCGGCGGGCTGTTGCTGGCCCTGAACTTGGCTTGGATCTCCAATCCGGGCGCCTTCGGATTGCCGCACGGCGACGGGCTCACGTCATCGCAGTCCACACTGCCAGCACGTCTCGCGTTCGTGTCCGTCGCTATCTGGTGGTTGGTGTTTTCTATCCCCGTGCTGCGCACGGTGCCTGAGCCCGCTCGCACGCTTGAGACCGACGAAACATCCACAGAGAATGCGTTTAAAGTCGCATTCACGCGACTCGGCGAAACCTTGCGTGAATTACGCGGATACAAGCAAGCGGCTTTGGCGATGCTCGCATTTACCATTTATAACGATGGTATCCAGACCATTATCAAAATGGCCAGTGTGTTTGGAACGGAGATTGGTATCGGACAGTCCGATCTCATTACCGCGATCCTTCTGGTGCAGTTCATCGGCATTCCATTTGCATTCGCGTTCGGTATGCTCGCCGGAAAGATTGGCGCGCGCCTTTCGATCTTTCTCGGCCTGTTGGTTTACACCGGCATTTGCATCTTCGCCTATCAGATGACCAGTGCACGCGAGTTTTACATCTTGGCCATTCTTGTTGGACTTGTGCAGGGCGGCACGCAGGCGCTCAGTCGGTCGCTGTTTGCGAACATGATTCCAAAACACAAGAGCGGCGAATTTTTTGGTTTCTATTCTGTCTTCGAAAAATTTGGCGGCATCCTCGGACCACTCGTCTTTTCCATCGCCATCGGTCGAACGGGCTCGAGTCGCGGCGCCATACTTTCCGTCATCGCATTCTTCGTTGTTGGTGGCGTACTGCTCGCGATGGTGAACGTCAAGGAGGGAGAACGCGCCGCGCGTGCCGCTGATGCACGTTTGCTCGGCGTCTAGTGCTGCTACGTGGTGTGGCGCTCCAACAGGTCGTCATCCACCGGAGGTAATACCGGTCCACCAAGATCCCAGTGCCACGCGGCACGACGCACGGTCGTGCGCGGGTCTTTAAGCGGTTTGTCTTGAAGTCGGTGCGCCGGAATGCCAAGCGCTGCGCCATAAGACAACAATCGCGCACGATTCGTGCTCACCAGATGCACCATGGGACGTCCTTGCCAAATATGGCGGTGGAGCCACAGTCCACCGTCAATCGCGTGTACCATACCATCGTAGCGCCGCACAAACTCGCGCACGCCAGTGTCACGATTGAGTGCACGCAATCGCGCCAAGCGTCGCGCCGTGATCGGATCATCAACAATCTTGGGAAGATGCTCGGCAGTCATGGCGAGCGGAGAATACGCCTATCAACACACGCACGGCCATTCCTTTCGCACGATTCCCGAAACAAAAACGCCGACCCTGGCTAGGTCGGCGTCGAGTGTGAGTGCCATCGCTTGCGCTATTGGCAGTTCACGACGCCCTCTGCCACCGCCGGAACGATCGGCGACGCCTGTCCATAGTAAACTGCGCAGGTGAGCGGCGCCGCCGATGGGTGCGTCGCTGTGGCAGACCAACCACGTGGAGTTGCTTCCACGATGGTTAGTTGGACCCCGTTCGACGGCACAAAATTCAGCCCGGCGACCGTGCCCGTGTACGTCTCGTTATTGTAGAAAAAGTCTTCTTCGGACGACGACAGATTGCGCAAATCACTCTTTAACGACGCGGCAAACGCCTTGCCCTTCGTCTGCGCGAACTTGGGAATCGCGATCGCCGCCAGGATGCCGATGATCACGACCACGATGAGCAATTCGATGAGGGTAAACCCTCGA
>JAYTTR010000127.1:0-2519 GCA_043744935.1 Gemmatimonadaceae bacterium | reverse complement strand
CGTGCATCTTGCTGGAAACGAGTGCCGATCCGGAGCCTGGAGAAAATGTCCCTCGCTATCGCCTGCTGAACCGAGTGGCGCGATGGATCGGATTGCGGTTTGTGGCCGAACAGGTCATGCCGATCATGTTCGGGCAAACATTTCTGACGGACCCTGCGCGGGTGACTGAACGCGCGTTGTGGAAGGCGAAACTATCGGGCAACCGACGTGATATCTGGCGCGCCGTGAATGGTGTGATTGAGCGCGATGGAGTCTTTGAGTTACTGCCCGGCATTACGGCTCCGACACTCATTGTTGTTGGTGATGAAGACGTCGCAACCGTCGCCGCAACATCGGAGCGCATGCACTCGGCCATACGGGGGAGTACGCTCGTGCGTGTTGCAGGTGCCGGGCATTCAAGCAGTGTCGAGCAACCGGTGCAGGTGAATGCAGCGATGGAAGGTTTTTTACGCGAGGTGTCCAGCCGGGAATAGGTCGACGCGTGGTAGCGGTTGCCCGACGGACCGCGAGACGATAGCGTTGGCCTCCATGACAACCACCACGGCATCACGTGACCTCGGACGCGTCCTCGTCACCGGCGGCGCCGGCTTCATCGGCAGCGCGCTCGTCTGGGCATTGAACGCTCGCGGTATCGAGCGCATTGTCATCGCCGATCGCTTGGGAAGCACCGACAAATGGCGCAACCTGGCACCGCTGCGCTTTGAGGATTATCTCGAGGCGGATGATCTCCTGGATTGGCTCGAGCGCGGCGTTCTTGGGCAATTCGACACCGTACTTCACATGGGTGCGTGTTCGTCCACGCTCGAGCGCAATGCCACGTTTCTCGTACATAACAATTTCGAATTCACGAAGCAGATCGCCGAGTGGTCGGTTGCACACGAGGTACGATTTATTTATGCGTCATCTGCGGCCACGTACGGTGACGGTGCTCAAGGGATGGACGATGCTGCGCACCAACGCGAAGACCTGTCGCGTCTCCGTCCGCTCAACGCCTACGGGTACTCGAAACAATTGTTTGATCAATACGCCTTCGCGGATGGGTTGCTCGATCGCATTGTTGGTCTCAAATTTTTTAATGTATTCGGTCCGAACGAAGCACATAAAGGGGCGATGCGGAGTCTTGTACACAAGGCGTATGAACAAGTGCGGGACGCCGGACGGGTGCAGCTATTCAAAAGCTATAAGCCTCAATTTGCCGACGGTGAACAACGCCGCGATTTTGTCTACGTGAAAGACGTCGTCGACATGACACTGCATCTCGCTTCATCCGCGACGGCGACCGGATTGTTCAACATCGGTTCCGGCGAGGCACAGACGTGGATTGAACTCGTCAACGCGCTGTTCGCCGCGATTGGTCGCGAACCGGCCATCGATTTTATCGATATGCCCGACGCTATGCGGGGTCGCTATCAATATTTCACGCGCGCGGACATTCGCAAACTCCGCGCAACCGGATACGACGCGACACCAATGCCACTGGCACGGTCGATCGCCGATTACGTGCAGCAGTACCTCGTCGCCGACCTGCGACTGGGCGATGAGTTAGCGAAACATTCCCAATAACGTAGCATCGGTCAAACGCTGGCCGTCGTGCCGATTACCCTTCTTCAACCGTGGAACACGATGCGCAAAATTGTCCGTCTCCTCGCGCTGTGCATGTTCGCTCCACTGTCGCTGGTCGCGCAGACACGACCGTCACCCGCGGACGCGCGTGTTGACCGATTGAAAACTGAAATCGCACGCGCGATCGACGGAAAGGCAAAGCTTGCCCAAGTCATGATCGATCAAGTGTTTTCGTTCGGCGAACTCGGTATGCAGGAAATCGAAACGTCGAAGTATCTCGCGGGTGTGCTTGAACAGAACGGATTTGTCATCGAACGCGGTGTCGCTGGTATACCGACGGCATGGGTCGCCAAATGGGGCAATGGATCACCCGTGATTTCACTTGGTTCTGACATCGATGGCATTCCGCAAGCCAATCAGAAGCCGGGCATGTCGGTGCGCGAAACGATGGTGGCCGGCGCACCAGGGCATGGCGAAGGTCATAACAGCGGCGTGCCGCTCAATATCCTTGCCGCGCTTGCCGTCAAGGATGTGATGACACGCGAGAAACTTTCCGGTACGATTATGCTCTGGCCGGGCGTAGCGGAAGAGCAGCTTGCCAGCAAAGCGTTTCTTGTACGCGCGGGTGTGTTCAACAATGTCGATGCAAATCTTTTCGCGCATGTGAGCGACGGATTCGGCATTTCATGGGGCGACGAACCTGCGTTAACTCTCATCTCCGCGCTGTTCAAGTTTTCCGGTCAAAGTGCGCATGCGGCTGCTGCACCGTGGCGCGGCCGATCCGCACTTGATGCCGTGATGACGATGGGAAATTCCTGGGAATTTCATCGCGAGCATATGGAGCTTTCACAACGGTCGCACTATGTCATTACGGACGGCGGCGATCAGCCCAATGTTGTACCCAGTACCGCTGCAATCTGGTTCTTTTTTCGCGAGCGCGACGTTGATCGTGTGAC
>JAYTTR010000126.1:0-2520 GCA_043744935.1 Gemmatimonadaceae bacterium | reverse complement strand
AAGATGCACAGCGAGATGCATCAGAAACGCGTCGGTGCGAAGCTGCACATCCAACACTTTGATTGGATATGGTGCCTCGAGCTGCGCCGTGTCGAGCGTGGAGAGCGTCTGCGTCACCTGCTGCATCGCTCGCACGATTTCTGTCGATACCTCGGCTCTCGTCTGGCCACGCGCCGAAAATTCGTGCTCACGATTGCGCACGTAGCCTCCGTCGTTTAACACCGTACCCAGGAAATAGCGGAGGTTACCGGCGATATGCAGTGCGTGCGTGCCACCAGGATTGCTGATGCCTGGAACGACGCGCCACAACGTCTCGTCATCCACATACGCATCGATCTCGCGCTGCATGGCGCGCAAATCGCGCAGCAATAATCGATGAATGGTGTCGCGCACTTCAAGTAATGCGTCGCTCATCGCAGCGGCCTCACCGCAGTCGTCGTTGACGTTGTCCGATTGTCCAACCACGTGATCGCCGCATCGAGAGCCCGCGTGCGCACGGGTTCGCGCGACAAGTAGAGATCGTGCACACCATCATCAAAAGCCTGCAGGGTCACGTCGGCACCAAGTCGTGGTCCGCGCAATTTCATGTGGTCGATATTCAGCACGATGTCCGCCGTTTGATATTTTTCCTTCCATGCCGCGCCCGAATACATTGACCGACCAGCGTGTTGCAGTAGCACAGGACATGAAACGCGGAATCCGCGCGCCGCTTGGGCTTGCACGCGCCGAATCGCGCGAATCCAACCGAAGTAGGCGGGAAATCCGCTCACGGGTTTCCAACGCACATCGTAGGTCCACTCCCCGTGATATTGTGCGAGCAACGTCTCCCCGTAGCGAGCGGAAATAGCCTTTGGATCCGCAATCGTCGGAAACACTGCCCCAATCGCGGTCACCACTGGAAGGACATAGCGACGCGGTGTTGGCACAGCAAAATCAAGAAACGGACTATTCAGCAACAGCGCGTGCACACCGCTGCTTTCGCCATGGCGATGCACGTACCACGACGCAATCAAGCCGCCTGTCGAATGTCCGAGTAACGCAACCGTGTCATGCCCATCCTCACGTCGAATGATGTCGAGCGCTTGCGCAAGTTCGGTATCGTACTGCGCGAGCGTCGTGCAATAGTTCGGTCGATTGTCCACGCGTAGGGAACGACCATAGCGCCGCAAATCCAGCGCATAGAAATCCCAGCCGCGCGCGGCAAATGCCGCTGCCACGTGCGATTGAAAAAAGTAATCGACAAATCCGTGCACATAGAGCACCGCTCGACGCGTGGTTCGTATGCGTACGCGTCGCACGAGTGTCGCGACCAGCGCGCCGTCGTCGTCGGGCTCCAACGGCAGCGTCGTCATTTCGAAACCGTCAAGCGCGACGTCGCTGGTCCACCTGCGTGCGCTCACTCGCGTGGAAATTCCGCGTCGTCGAGCACGCGCGCCTGGTCGATGAGCATCACCGGAATACCATCTTGCACTGCATAGACCAACGCGCACGCTCGGCAGAGCAGGACCTCCAACGGTTCAACGCGATACTCGAGCGGCCCCCGACATTTGGGACATACGAGGATCTTCAGCAGGTCGGGCGACAAGGGCATCGATCAGACTCCAGGGGAACGAATGGGGGCAGGCGAACTACCGTTCGGAGCCGCAGCACTGGTGACGATGCGCGGTCCGCCGATCAACTCTACGCAATATGGAATCGCAGCGAACACTGCGGCGAGGCACGCTTCAATCGCCGCCGGTTTGCCTGGCAAGTTGATAATCAGCGACATGCCACGCGTGCCGGCTAGCTGACGCGACAAAATCGCCGTCGGCACCGAACGCACTGACACCGCACGCATTTGCTCGCCAAATCCCGGAAGCTCACGTTCAATCACAGCGCGCGTTGCCTCGGGCGTCACGTCGCGCGGCGCCGGTCCCGTGCCGCCCGTCGTCACAATGAGCGGACACTGCATCTCGTCCGCCAACGCACGCAGCACCGCTTCTATGTGCGGCTGCTCGTCAGGCACCAACCGGTACTCGGAACGCCACGTCGAGGCGATCCAACGGCTCAGCACCTCTTCAATGGCGCGACCAGAACGATCCTCGTAAACGCCAGCGCTCGCGCGGTCCGAAATGGTGACAATACCGATAGGAATTGCGGTGGTGAGCTCGCTCGCAGTCATGCCCACGAATGTATCCGCCGCGTAGACGCTTGACGATATTTTGTGCGCCGATGACCGCTGCATTGTGTTCACGCGCCCAAACACCATTATTCTTGCGCGCCTCACCGCTCACATCCAGCTGGCTCTACAATGAAATCCTCGTTGTCCATCGTCGTGATGGCCGCCGTTGTCGTCGGATCCCATGCTCCGATCATCGCGACCGCACAACCTGCCGCAACGCCGGCAGTCACGTTGCCGCTCAAAACTGCGAGAACTGCGACGTTTACCACCACCAAGGGCACGTGGATGTCGCTCGATGTCTCGCCCGATGGGCAAACCATCGTGTTCGACCTGCTGGGAGATCTCTACACGATGCCGAT
>JAYTTR010000125.1:0-2523 GCA_043744935.1 Gemmatimonadaceae bacterium | reverse complement strand
GCCATTCAATCGTGTGGTGGCAATGGATGCAGCAACAGGTCGTCCGTACTGGACGAACGACCCGGCTGCGTACAAGGCTGGGCAACCGTCGAATGGCACCGGATTCGTGCATCGCGGCGTAGCCACCTGGACCGACGGTACGCAACGTCGTGTGTTTATGAATAGTCGATGGAATCTGATTGCCCTCGACGCCGCAACAGGAAAACCCATTCGCAGTTTTGGGGATACAGGCGTTGTCGATCTGACCGCACAGTTGCGACGCGCCGTGTCCAAGGCACACTACAGCAATACGTCGCCGCCGGTCGTGTACAAAAATCTCGTCATCGTTGGGAATGGCGTCGGAGACCGGTTGCGATATCAAAACGATCCGCCGGGCGACGTGCAAGCATTTGATGTACGCACCGGGAAACGCGTCTGGAGTTTTCATACTATTCCCGATTCGTCGGAGTTTGGTGTCAACACGTGGAAAGACGGTTCGTGGCGCACGACGGGTCATACCAATGTGTGGGCACCATTTTCACTTGATGTGGCGCGTGGGTTGGTGTACCTACCCGTGAGTACGCCCACCAATGATTGGTATGGCGGCGAGCGAAAGGGCGACGGTTTGTATGGCGAATCGATTGTGTGTCTCGACGCGAACACCGGGAAGCGCGTGTGGCATTTTCAGTTTACGCATCACGGACTCTGGGACTACGATCCGCCAGCGCCACCGGTCCTGGGGACCATTCGCGTGCGAGGAAAAACCATCGATGCTGTCGCTGTGCCAACAAAGATGGGCTATCTCTTTGTCTTCGATCGCGTCAGCGGAAAACCAGTGTGGCCCATCGTCGAACGCGCAGTCCCGCAAAGTGATGTACCGGGTGAGGCGACGTCGCGCACGCAACCCGTTCCAACGTTACCCGCGCCATTTGCCGTGCAAGGTTTCACTGAACGCGACGTTGCGGACTTTACACCAGAGATCAAGCAGCGCGCACTAGCGGTTCTTCGTCGTTATCGCTTTGGTGCGCTGTACACTCCGCCGTCCATGCAAGGAAGCATCGTCATGCCGGGTGCGATCGGTGGCTCGGGATGGGGCGGCGGTGCGTTTGATCCGTCATCGGGCAACATCTATATCAAGGCGACGAACAGCCCCGTGATGTATCGCATTTTCAAAAATACGACCCGGTCCGACACGATCGATGTGCCGTATACCGCAGACCTACCCGGATCTTCCGTGGGTGTATCGCTCGAGACGTCGACCGCACGCGTTGGTACTCGCGGTGCTACAATTCCGCTCAACAAACCGCCGTATGGTACGCTGGTCGCGATCAATCTCAACACGGGCAAGCAGTTATGGAATATTCCATTCGGTGACACACCGGAAATTCGCCAGAGTCTCGTGCTGAAGGGCGTGACACTGCCGCCGCTCCTAGGCGTTGCCGGTGCGCCCGGACCCATCGTGACAAACGGCGGTCTGTTGTTTGTGAGTGGCGGCGGATCGGTGCTGTACGCGATCGACAAGGTCAGTGGAAAAACTTTGTGGTCGTTCGATCTTGGAAAGGACGCGTATTCCGTGCCGATGACTTATCAGACAGCCAACGGCACGCAGTACGTTGTGATTGCGACGGGCGCTGGGAGTGAAGCAGAGTTGGTGGCGTTCGCGTTGCCGGGCAAGTGACGCGCCTTCGCCACCTGGCGTCTATCGCTACTCTCCCAAGATGACTGTTGGCTGACCTGCGGCTTTGCGCTTCGAGTTAAACGCCGCGAGCGACGTGGTTTTGAGCGTGGTCCACTGTGGTATTATCGACGCGCCTTGCGCACGCGCCGCCGAGCAGCCGGCGACCTGTATGGCCGTTGGCGCCACATCGGCACCCTGCATCGCCATGGCCGCTGCTTGCATCGCGTTGCTGACACTTTCCAGTGTCGGTGCTGCGGCGCCACCAGGTCCACGGCGACGAAAACCGCGCACGTTGCGCACTTGCGCAGCACTGGGCGCCAACGCCTCGATCTGCGTCTTGAACGCATCGACATCAGCGCCGTTCAGTTTGTTGAGTTGCGCGATCAGTCCGCGCGCGTCGACAAAGGCTTTGTGCGTCATCACCGCGCCGCGATACATCTCGCCACTCAGTGTCGCCAGTTGCGCTAAGCCGAGTGCGCTGGTTTTCACGCGTGGATCGAGTTTGAGCACGAGCGGTTGCGATGTGCTTTTCCCGTCAACCGTGAGCTTCACGGTATACGAACCGGCGGGCGCCCACGGTGCGTTCACTGCGGGGTAGGTGCGATGCGGTACCGCACCCTGCGCTTCATCATCACCGACTGGAACCACATCTTCGGGAGACACGGGATCGAAGTGCAAATCCCAACTGAAGCGATGAAATCCTGCGTGGTCGGAGATCACCATGGCGGGTGCTGGCCAATACAATGGCAGTCCGCAAAACGGGGCGCTTGGTGTTTTTTGACACACCGTGTTGTACGCGGCTTGATCGACACCAGGCTCGGGATCGAGTGCTTTCTCAGAGCTTGAATACGTACGCACGCGTGTAC
>JAYTTR010000124.1:0-9816 GCA_043744935.1 Gemmatimonadaceae bacterium | reverse complement strand
ACGCGTACGTTGGATCATGCGGCGATCTACGAGGTGCTCGATGTCCTCGCACTGCGTCTCGGTACGAAAGCTAAAGCGCGACGTCGGGCGGCAGAAATCGCGCCCGAGTCCATTCGAGAAATTACCGCCGAGAATCTCGAGCTCGAACGACTCCGTTTAAGAGGCCTTGGGGCGTAAGGTGTTTGCTTCACAGGTCGCTCAATCGGCGCGTTCGATGACATGGTGCCAATGAGCGGCGAGCCGCCCGACCCGAAGGCCGCCGCGCAGCAGGTGACCGAACAGCGTCGTCAACAGCTTTTGGACCGCCGTTGGCGACAGGGTTCGGTGCTCCCTGCCGAACTCGCGTTACAAGTCACGCCAGTATTAAGCGGCTTTGAGGTACCCATGGGCGGATGGCCGTCAACTCGACACTACATAGTCGTCTCTCAAGATTGCGACGTGGTGCAGGGCGACTTCATCAAGGAACCACTCGTCGAGGTGGTGCTCGCAACAAAGAAAAAGCTGTTCGATCCGTATCGATGCCTTCGTAATCCGCGCGTACTGCATCTCGAACTTTCCGACTCGGCAACGGGCAGGGATGTATCGGTGGAAATTCAAGCAGGTCGCCGTGGCTACATCCATCACGAGTTGCTCCTTGACTTCTCACCTGCTTCGGTCGCACTGGGCGAGAACGCGGTTCTCGAAATTGCGACGTTTCTGGCGCGACGATACCAGCGAAACACGCGCCCAGAGCTGTTCGACCGACGTCTGGGCGATGCGATCAAGCAACTGGAAGCACTTCTCGCTCACGAGGTGCCGAACGGACACATCTTCGATGTACTCTTCGCAATTGAGCCTAAGAGCGAAGATGTTCGCGACGAAGAGGCTTATGCCGTCGAGGTTTACGGAGTATTGAAGGATCGGTTTGACGTCTTCGAGAAGGACGAAGCGATACGACGTGCCATGGATGAAATTAGCCGCGCGATTTGGGACATTCTGCTTCCGTGCGATGGGATCGAGGTCGACGCTGTCAATATCGTGGGACGAAGTGAGATCGACATTCGCCTGCGTGAGCGCCTGTGTTCGCTGGAAATCGTCTGGCCGCGGTTCGAATTCGAAGAGTCAGCGAGCGGTCCAGACGAAGAGTGAGATCGCGATTCATCTGTGGGCATAGTTGCTGAGTTCACGCTTCTCGTCGCTCGCTGTACATAATAACGAAGGTCCGAGTCGCGCCCGGGCACCGTCGCGTATAGCTCTAGGGGTGCGCTGCGACGTGGCGTGGTTCGCGGCGCTGCCAGCGGGTATGCGATGTCCGTTGATGTTCCAATGCATAAAGCAAGACTCCCGTGGCTAGGACTGTGGCGGTCATGGGCGAGATCTGCAGACCGGATACTTCTACAAGACACCACAAACCAAGCGGCAAATAAAACTATTGCCGGTGTTTCTTCGCCGGCGTATCGCCCGGTGTCCGCGGTCGCGATGGCCGACTGAGCCGTGACCTGGAAATCGAAATACCATGATCAGTATGTCGAAAACGGATACGTCGAAAGTCGTTGGACAAAAGCGTGCAACAATTCATTTGACAAAATGCGCGGAGAATTGAGCGTCGGCCATGCGACTATACGCACTGGTTCGCCTTTCTAGACAATCCCAGCGTCTCGGCAACGCGGTGGCACCAGTCACTGATGTCGAATCTCATCTCGCTGGGGCTGTCGAGCGCTACCGTCGCCAAATAGACTTAGGTTAATAAGCGCACCGCGAATCCTAGGTTGGCGAACGTGATGACGATGACGATTTGAGTCGAGGAGATGCGTGATGTCCGGCCCCTGCGTTGATGGCCTCCGGTGGCGAGCGACAGTCTGTGCGGTCGTGGCAGTCGCGCTGGCGGCGCTTCCGGCCGGCGCCCAATGGGTCTCTGCGCCCAGCGAGCCCCTTTCGCCAAATCGCGGTGAAAACAGCCTTGCTTTTATGCTGGCCGGCGCCGTACAGACCGCTCCGGGTGTTGTGACGCTCTGGACTCGCGTGATGATTCGCGGTAGTGCGCCTCGGACGCGCTACTTCGGTGCGTACGTGGTGCTCACGGACGTGGACTGTGTGAAGAAGCGAACGCGCTCGTGGTTTGAAACCTCATACGACTCGACGAATACCTTTCTCAGCTCGCGACAATGGGAGACGGGGAGCAATTGGTCGTCGTATCCTATTTCTGTCGGGCTGATCGAGAGCGTCTGCACGAGCGCGATGGACGCGGCACCTCTCGGATCGATCGCCGATCTCCTGCCAGAGCTCGCACCATCCCGGTGGCGCCTTATTGCGGTGGCGACGATTGGGGACAGCGTGTCGGTGGACATGCAAACGTTGGAGCGTCGTGCCCCACTGACCCGGGCTTGGGTGCGAACGCGCCTCGGTGTACGCGATACAGTCGGTGACAAGGTAGTCGTAGCGACCACCGACGAAGTGGAAGTCAATTGTACAACACGCGCGTCTCGGCGCGTCTCCGGCACGTCTCGTGATGCTCGAGGCACGGTGATCGACACGTGGAGACGCGCGTATCCAGCGTTTCGACGTCCTACGCCGGAGTCAATGGGGGAAGGCATACTCACGCAGCTGTGTCGGCCGAACGGCCCGGAACTACTCCGCCCGGTTGGCCCGCGCGGTCCCGAGGTTCGATAGGCGCAAACTTCAGCCGCGCCGCATTCAATCCCATGACAACTCGCTAAGCCGGGCCCGAGCCCAGCGCACCAGTCGCGGGTGGTGATCGTCGAGGAGAGCCCATAGCGCCTCCCCGCGCACGCTTCGCTCGCCTCGACGACCCCCGTCAGGGCGTTGCGGTACCGCCGCCGCCAATACTGCCGCGAACGCGCCGTGGCTCCCGTCGAATGCCATAGGAGAACCACGCGACAGGCGAGGGTATGCCCGGCCTCCTGCAGGGTCTCATGCGTGATCTGGCGCCCGATGGCATGCCAGGGGCGGAGGGCGCATCCGGGCTACATGGCGCGCGTGGGCGTCATATGCGACGACCACTTGCCGGATACGAATGGTCTGTGCGGATGAGATATACATGGCCGGGCGCTCTCGCTCACGGCGACGCGCGGGACGGCGTAAAATTGCGCGAGCCGAGCACCCCCGCTGCCCCGGACATTTCCCCTGCGGGGCCGCTTACGGTTGCGCACCATGCAACACGCTATTACTCTACTATTCCGTTGAATAGTGTTATAGTCACGCCCACCTTACCCACGACGACACCGGTGATCCTCCTCGGCTTCGCGCTCGCCGCCCTCATCGGGCTCACACTCGGATTACTCGGCGGCGGCGGTTCTATCCTCACCGTCCCCGTTTTGGTGTATGTGCTCGGGTTCCCAGCGAAAACGGCAATCGCCATGAGCCTCCCCGTTGTCGGTGTGACCAGCCTCATTAGCGCTGGCTTCCACTGGAAGCTGGGCAACGTGCGCATTCAAACCGCTGTCATGTTTGGCCTCGTCGCGATGATCGGATCGTTTGCCGGCGCAAAACTTTCCGTCTTCTTGAGCGGCGGCGTGCAGCTCACGTTGCTTGCCGTCGTGATGCTTGGTGCCGCCGCATCGATGCTCCGAGGCAACCGACTTTCCGAAAACACTGATGACGCCGACGCCACATCGCTGCGTCGACGTTTTGCGACACTCGCTCCCGCAGCGCTCGCGGTCGGTGTGCTCACCGGACTTGTCGGCATTGGCGGCGGCTTTCTCGTCGTGCCCGCCCTAGTGCTTCTTGCCCGCGTGCCGATGCGACAAGCGGTTGGCACATCGCTGCTCGTCATCGCCATGAACTCGGCGTCAGGCTTCGTCGGGTATCTCGGCACCGTGCAATTCGACTGGGGCTTTCTCAGCGTGTTCACGGCAATTGCCGTGACGGGTGCGCTCGTCGGCACCGCACTCGCGTCGCGCGTTCCACAAGCTGCACTAAAGCGAGCGTTCGCCGTCTTTCTGTTGGTGTTGGCAGTTTTCGTACTCGTCAAAAATTTAGGCGCCGTGCGCAAAAGCGCCGTCCGCCAAAGCGCCATGCGCGCGATCCCTGACCGAGTTTCCTGAGGTCAATCCGATGTTCTTCCAACGCTTTTATGACAAGCCGCTCGCGCAAGCGAGTTACATGATTGGCTGCCAGCGTACCGGCGAAGCAATTGTCGTGGATCCGAACCGTGACGTCGCCCAATACATCGAGGCGGCCGGGAAAGAAGGACTGCGGATCACGCACATCACGGAGACGCACATTCACGCCGACTTTGTCAACGGCGCCCGTGAACTCGCCGCACGCACTGGCGCCACGCTGTTACTGTCGGATGAAGGTGACGCCGACTGGAAGAACGCATTTGCCGCTGCGGATGGTGCGCGATTACTGAAGAACGGTGATCACGTGATGATCGGCAACATCCGACTCGACGTGCTGCACACGCCGGGACACACGCCGGAGCACCTCAGTTTCATTGTCACGGACACACCGGCGGCCTCGGGGCCGTGGGGAATTCTCACTGGCGATTTTGTTTTTGTAGGTGACGTCGGGCGTCCGGACCTGCTGGAAAAAGCAGCGGGACATACAGGTACGATGGAGGCAGCGGCAAGAACGCTCTTCGCATCACTCCGTCGTTTTCGCGCGCTTCCCGATCATTTGCAAGTGTGGCCAGGTCATGGGGCAGGTTCCGCGTGTGGCAAAGCGCTTGGAGCGATTGCATCATCCACCGTTGGCTATGAAAAAGTGGCGAATTGGGGCGTGTCCATGCTTGATGAAGGCGAGTTTGTGCGCACCGTGCTCGACGGCCAACCAGAGCCGCCAAAGTATTTCGCGCACATGAAGCGCATCAACAAAGAAGGTCCCCGCGTGCTTGGTGCATTCCCACCAGTGCAACACGCCGTCGCCTCTTCACTCGAAGCGGTGCTGAACGCTGGCAACAGTGTGGTGGACATTCGGCCCGCTGCGGATTTCGCGATGGGACACATTCCAGGAACGATCAACATTCCATTCACCGGAAGCTTCATCACATGGGCGGGATGGCTACTCCCATATGATCGAGATGTATTCCTGCTCGTGGATGACAACTCTCAGGACTGCGCACGAAGTGCGATTCGCGACCTCGCCATGATTGGACTGGATCGCGTCGCGGGAGTTTTCGCGAGCGATAGCATCACCGCCTGGAGTAGCGCAGGTCGCACGCTTGAAACAACGACGCAACGCACGGCCACCGAAGTCGCGCAGATGATCGAACGAGGTGACGTGCAGGTCATCGACGTGCGCGGACATGCGGAATGGAACCTGGGGCACCTGCCCGACGTGCCAAACATTCCGCTGGGATATCTCGCCGACCGCATCCGCGAACTGCCGAGTGCCACACCGATTGTCGTGCACTGCCAGGGTGGGGCTCGCTCTGCAATCGCCGCCAGCGTGCTGCAAGCACACGGAGTGCACAACGTCATCAACCTCGTCGGCGGAATCAACGCGTGGAAAAACGCGGGACTGCCAGTGGTGTCGAGTTCATGACAGCGTCGCAATTATCGGCTGCGCAGATCGAAGTTGTCGCAGAACGTTTTCATGCGTTGTCAGAGCCTGCACGTTTGCACCTGATGAACGCGCTGCGCGAACAGGAACGCACGGTGGGCGAACTTGTGGACCTCACGGCACTTGGTACTGCCAACGTGTCAAAGCATTTGCAGATTTTGCATGCTGCAGGCTTTGTTACACGCCGCAAGGAGGGCCTCTTCGTGTATTACCGTCTGGCCGGCGCACACGTCTTTCGACTGTGCGACCTCATGTGCGAGCAAATTGAAATCGAGGCGGACGCGCGGCAACACGTGTTCGCGCTTCCTCATCTCGGGAAGAAACATGCGTGAGTTTCTCTCGCAGCCGTGGCCGTGGTATGTCGCCGGACCATTCATCGGACTTGTGGTTCCGGCACTGCTGTTGATCGACGAGCGTCATCGTGGTGACGCTTGCAAGCGCGGTCGCAGGTACTTGGACGTATGGGTACCTGCGCCCGCGCTTACCGCACTGAGTGTGGCTAGGTGACGGTTCGCGTTACCAGCGCGCGTTGACATCATAAAACGCAGCACCAGCACGGCGATCTTCCACGCGAATTATTGCTGTATACTCGTTTGAAGCGTTCGGTTGCTGGATGACATAAACGGATCCTCGACCGCTGCGTTGGTCGACATCAACACGCACATCGCGACGTGGAAGTCCAGCGCCGATGATATCACTGTTGACGTTCTGCAATGGCGCACCACTGCGTGTGATCATGTCCACGCGACGACCCTGGATGCGGATCTCGGCGACATCATCCACGCGTCCACTCCAGTGCAGCGCGCCGGGACCACCGATGTCATCGGCGCGCGGGTTGCGGTTGTCCCAGCGACCCTCATCATGCCGATCCTTGTCGCGATCGTGCCGATCGTCGTCGTACTCCTGATCGCGACCATGTTTGTCCTTCTTTTCCTTTTTGTTGTACCCATCACGTTGATCGCGCTCATCACGATTGTCACGATTGTCACGATCGAAGTACCCGTTGTCGCGCCAGAATGCAGTAAGCC
The DNA here is from genome assembly GCA_043744935.1 of Gemmatimonadaceae bacterium. Taxonomy (GTDB): domain Bacteria; phylum Gemmatimonadota; class Gemmatimonadetes; order Gemmatimonadales; family Gemmatimonadaceae; genus Gemmatimonas. Next base: position 3,286 of record JAYTTR010000124.1, on the reverse strand, counting down.
GATAGCGATCTGCGCCACTACTCGGATCTTGCACACGGATGACGGTTTGGTAGCCGTTACGCGCCGACGGCTGCTCAATCACTGCGACGTTGCCACGTCCCTCTTGCACGCGCACTTCTACGTCGCCGCGCCCGCGGGGCACTGCACTGCTCACACGCGCACGGTAGGGCAAATTTGCATCGCGACCCTGCGTGCTGATCTCCGTACCGTGCAGGACGATGTACACCTCGCGATCAACGGTACCAGCCCACGTGAACAACGGTTGATCGGCAGCAGCCGATGATGACGTGACCGCAATGAAGCCAGTCACGAGCGGAAGCGTGCGAGCGGTCCAACGAAGCAGAGACATCGTTTCTCCAGTGATGAAGTGAGTGACCACCGCGGGGAGAAAGCATTGCCAATGCCAGCAACGTCAAAAGATCGGCGCGACCGCGAACAACGGCCTAAGCGTATACGCCGAAACGCATTGCGACGTGGGACATCCTCGGCCAGCGACAACTGCTGCGTGCGTGTCTGTCACTGCGCGCGGACAACACGCGACAGCATATCGAGACACGCGATGATCAAATGATCGTTGTCGCTAAAAACGCCACCGCACGCCCGTTGCACCAATTTCCACATCTCGACGCGTGACGAGCGTGCCGCTCAACATCCCGATCATCGCGCCTGCTGCTACATCACTCGGCCAGTGATGTGCACCGTACACGCGTGAGAGAGCTACAAGTGTGGCTGCGCTGTACAGCATCGGCGTCGCGACGCGTGCCGCATGTGGGGCGCGGATTCGAAGTTCATTGGACAGCGCTGTTGCGACGGCGAACGCGCTTGTTGCATGTCCGGAGGGCATGGACGTGCGGCCGGGTGTGCCGAAGCCACGACCGAATGCGAACACGCGCGGAGCATGTTCATCGAGGAACGGTCGCTGACGTCCAAAGACACCCTTCAGAATAGCGGTCGTCGTACTGCCAATCACCAATGCTTCACTGCTTCGTATGCCGAGTTGTGTGACTGTTGTGTTGTGCGCAAGCAAACCCGTGCCAAGCAACGTCGCACTCGCGATGACCGCACCGGGTCCGCCGAGCGTGTTGAAGACATCTACGGAATTGTGCAATACGGCGTTGCGTTGCAACGACGGCGTGCGCAGGCGTTGCAGTAGAGTTTCGTCGACGGCAAACAGGGTGAGCGTGGAGACGATGCCCACCGCGCCGATGGTCGCGCTCCGATGTCTCGTGACAAATGATGAGTCGGCGGTTTGCGCGTGGCTTGGCAAAGCTGCACAGAGCAAGGCAAGTAGACCGCACACGAGTGTCCGCATCACGCGACCTTCGGCGCGGCAAACAACGGAGCCGCTACAAGTGCGGTCGCGCCGCGCAATCGCGGAGATACTGCGGAATCTTCAGGGATGATTGGCGTGGCCGCCGCCTCGGTGGTCAATGCACGTTGCGAAATCATCTCTCGTACGATGGGCTCGATGCGCGACCAATCGGCCGTGATTTCGCCACCAGGTACAATCTGCAACGGATTGAGTGCGTTGATAATCATGGCGAGACCGAGTGCAAGAAAATGCGCGGTATCGTCGAACGCGGTTCGCGCGCGCTCGTCACCGTTCGGCGCACGCGTGAGCACGTCGCCGATTGTGAGACCGGTTTCGCGCAATCGTTCGCGTGTCTCGTCCGCGTTGTCCAAGCCAGACGTGTGCAATAGCGCAGGCAATTGGCGTATTCTCGATGTGCACCGCGAGGCCAGTCCCGCGGGCGATGGCCTCGTGCACGTCAACGTTACGCCAGCCAAGCTGTGATGCCTTCCACGCCGCCGACGAGAAGAGTCTGCCACGAACGCTGCATGAGCCGCTCCGAGAAGTGGCGCGCGCGCGACGGTCAGCCCGAAAAGTCCGGTGTCCATCATGCGACCAGGGAGAGGGAACTGCACGGAGAACGGACGGGAGGGAAGCCGGACGCCGGAGCGGCATTTGTTCCGTAAAAAACTAGTGCAGCGGAAAAAGTACTTTAGACAGATAAACACGCAAGCCGTCTCGTCCCGCCGAACGAACCGTGACGCTCCTCGCGAACGGATCGTAGCATACTATGGTAGGAGTGGTATGAGTCCTGCACCGGTCAGACTCGCCATCCCGCCGGATGCTTGAAGCCTTGTTGCTTATTTGGGAGAGAGTGTGAACGTTCGCGTAGTTGCCTCCGTCACCGCCGCCGTTCTCGTGCTCGGCACCACCTTCGCGCTCGGCAGCGTGTTCGGCGCACATCGCGTGCGTGACCGCGATGAATGGGTGGACGGTCGACTGCTCTCGACGGCCATCGACTCGGTTCGCGCGAACGCATTGGACTCGTTGCCGAGTGAGGAATTGATCAAGCGCGCGGTGTCGGGGATGCTGCGCGAGTTGCACGACCCATACGCGGCGCTGCTCAAGCCCGAGGGCTATCGACGCTATCGAGGGTCGTTGCAGGGCGAGGGGCAGGGGTTCGGGCTCACGTTACGCACCCAGGCCGGTGCCGTCAGCGTGGTGCGTGTAGCGGTTGGTTCGCCGGCCGTTGCAGCGGGCCTCCGACCCGGCGATCGCGTGTTGACGGTGAACACGATTCCGGTGGCAGAGGGGTGGGGTCGGCGCGCGTCGGATACAAGTGCGACGCCGCTCGATACGGCGCGCTTGATTGTGTGGCGTGCGCCAACGGCCGTTGCGCCACTCGGAGATACAGTGCGCGTGGCGCTCCGTCGTGGACACTGGCATGTCCCAGCCGTCGCGGATGCCGTGATGTTGACAGACTCGGTGGGCTATGTGCGCCTCGCGTCGATTACGTCGAAGGCGTCGGCAGAAGTTGAGCATGCCGTCGATTCGTTACGTCAGCGAGGTGCACACGCGTTAGTGCTGGACTTGCGCGGCAATGGCGGCGGCTTGTTCGACGAGGGCGTGAACGTCGCAGGACTTTTTCTGCCGCGTGGTGCCGTGGTGGCGTCGCTCGCCAGTCGCGGTGCGGTGCCAATGGAGCGTCACAAGGGACGCTTGTCGCGTTGGCCGACCATGCCGCTGTCCATCCTGGTCGATGCGGGCACCGCGAGTGCGTCCGAGATCATTGCAGCAGGTTTGCGAGAACACGGACGAGCGCTACTCGTCGGGGCGCCGACATACGGGAAGGGCGTAGTGCAGCGCATCGTGCGATTGACCCCCGAGTTTTCATTGCGATTGACGACGGCACGATGGCTCACACCGAACGGCAATGTGCTGCAGCGTCGCACGGGAACGGACAAGGACGCACGGGGAGGATTGTTGCCAGACGTG
>JAYTTR010000123.1:0-9835 GCA_043744935.1 Gemmatimonadaceae bacterium | reverse complement strand
TGTTGGCGAGCATAAGCGGCTGCTCGTTATCAATGAATTCCTTCGCTGCCAACACGGTGCAGGCGGCGCCTTCTGTAATGTGATCAATGCTGACAATGGCACATCCTGGTGCACTGCGTTCCAGGACAGTACGCAACGCCGTGCGTTCGAGGTGCTCTTGCTGTGCCACAAAGACGAACCGATGGGGCCGTGACGGGCGAACGTTGGCGACAACAAGCGCAATCATCGGCGTCCCGAATATCGGAATCAGTGGTTTCGGATCAGCATACCCCGCCTCCGAAAACCGACTGCCACGCCCTGCGATGGGAAGTACGATAGTGAGGATGGAATCAGGCATACGCGAGCTCACGGGCGCGACCGCTGCGGAACTGCTCAAGATCTTCGGGCGTGCCGAGCGAATGCATTTCACTACGGCCGATGGGAAATGCAGTGATGCGGCTGCCAGCAAGAATGAGCTCGTTGTACACAGGGCAGACAAAGAACTCACCGCCGAGTGCCGCGTTTTTCGAAATCATCCGCTCTGCCGCATCAATGAATGTTTGTGTTTCGCGAAAATAGTACAGGCCTGCGGTAGCGCTCTTGCTGATTGGCCGCTTTTCAGCGACGGCGACGACCTGCCCCCCTTCAATACGCGCGTAGGACCACTTGGGATGTGTATTGGGAAAGGTGAGAATGCAACCGTCCGTGCCGGGGCCGCGCGCACAGAAAAGAAACTCGTCAATGGGGCGATCAATAAACTGATCGGCGTTCGCCACGAGTAACTCATGATGCGGTGACAGGTGGTCCATGGCGAGCAGCACACTAAACAACGCGCCCGCCGTGGGCTGGGGCATGGACACGATATGACATCCCGGTGCCACGAGTCGAAGCACCTCACCCAACGCGTATTTTTTCAGATGGTCTTCCCGACAGACGAACACAAATTCGTGCGGCTCTGATGGCGACAAATTGCGCACGATATACTCGATCATCGGGCGACCATCGATTTCGATGAGCGGTTTCGGAAATGAATAGCCGCGCTCCAGGAACGCACGACCTTCGCCGCCCATCGGAATAACGATTGTCAACATGTCTACGCCGCCTGCCGAACGGGATTGACCACGGCATCGATCGCACGTCGAATGCGCCAGTAATCCACCTCGTGGAATCCGGCAACTTCGCACACATGCGCGCCAGCACGACGCGCGGCGAGAATGCCATGTGCTGCGTCTTCCACAATGATCACCTCGTGCGGTTCTACACCCATGCGCGTCAACGCGAGCTGATAGATCGCAGGGTCCGGCTTGGGCGCCTTCACATCCTCATTGCTGAGGATGAATTCGACATACTCCAGTAGTCCAGCTCGCGCGAGCATTAATTCCACACTTTCGCGAATGGCGTTGGAACACACGGCAATTCGATAGCCCTCACGTCGCAGACGGCTCATCATGAACTCTTTCTCGAACGTCGGCCAGCAGCTCGCCAATATCTCTTCGCGTGTGTAAACCTGTTTCACACGATTGATGAGCGCGTGCAGTGATGTCGGCAAGCCCGACTCCACCGACAGCATTTCCAATTTTTTTCGCGTCGGTAATCCGTTGTATGTCGCCATGTGGTCATAGCGGGAGATCGTAAAACCGAAGAGACCGAGTGAGCGGTTGAGTGCCTTGTAGTGCCACTCGGTCGCGTCAATCAAGACACCATCGAGATCAAACAGAACAGCCTTGATGGTGTTCATTCGGATACTCCAGTTTCGGGAAATGGGTATTTGTCGCCAGCGACGCACGGCACCTTTACCACAACAGTTACGGCGTCTTCCAGCACTTCGAAATTGGCCGACACGCCGGGAGCGAGGGTGATGATGTCGTCGGCACCGAATTCTCGACCGTTCATGCGAACACGTCCAGAAATCACGACTGTCAGTTCGGTGGCGACGCGGTGCACATGCGCAGCCTCCATGTCACCGGCGCGATAGCGCTTGACGCCAACCTCGCAATCAGGTGTAGCAAATGCTGTTGGAGAGAATGCCCCAACAAACCAGCCACGATGCATCGTATCCAATCGCGAATGATTCATGCGGCAATCGGCGTTTGCGTGTTTGCGGGCGATTCAGTCAGCATGCGGTGCAACTGCGTTGGCGCGTCGGTGCAGATACCGTCCACGCCCCACGCGATCCACTGTGTCCATCGGCGCTGCATGGCCGACAACGAAGATCCATGTAGTTCCGGCGACACCGCATACACCAGTCGTCCCTGCGCCTGTAACAGCCGAACATCCGACATCGATGCCCAAGGACTTTCAAACTCGTCGAGCCAAACGATTTGCGTGCAGTCTATGGCGAGCGCTTGCTCGACGGGCTCGCGGCGATCACTCACACGTGCACCGAGGCATACGTCTGCATCCAGGCTGCGAAAGCGTCGAGCCGTATCGCCCGCTGTCGATTCCAGGAGTTCCATATCGAACAGAAAGACATGCGACAGTGCTTCATGCGCACGGAGAAATGCGATCAGGTCTGCTTCGTATCCAAGCTCTTTCACGTTGAGCGCTATTGGTACGCGCGCTTCGCGCCAAAGCGCGCAGAACGCCGCGGCGTCATTGGCCGCACTCCACGCGACTCGGTCATGGCTCACGTAAAAGCGACCGGCGGTATCGCGACGGATGTCCGTTTCCACCGACCACCCACGCGCGATGCATTCGCGCGTACGGTCGAGGGTGTTCTCGAATTGTGGCTCGGCGCCGTTGAGATTGGCGCGATGCGCGATGACTAACAGACGTCGGTTCCTCACTTCGTGCGGCGAGTGTCGCTGTGACGGCGCGTCATGTACTGCGACGGCCGCGTTTCTCATCTCGTAATTGCATTGTACGTGCCAATAGCTAAGTGTTTGGAAATACTCTACTTGCAAATTTCGTTCAGTAATTTGAAAGACAATTCGGCATCATCTGCCGGGCAGAAGTCTCCGCACGCGAACGTTGCGGTTACATCAAGTTCACCGCGCGCAGCATTTGCGTCGCGGTATTCCTCCAACTGAAGTGCGTTGCGGTGTCGATGCCGGCCCGATTGAGATCAAGTGGGCCGACGCGGCGCTCGGCATGCACGTTTCTCAAGTGCTCGACTAACTGCTCGTGTTGAAGTGCACCGAATGCCGCCCATGAACCGGCGCCCGCCATCTCCAGAGCATCCACGTGCACCAAACGCGCATTGCGGTCGGTCAAAAACTCGGTGTGACCACTATAGTTTGTCGCAATGACGGGCTTGCCCATTGCCAGCATTTCCAACGCTTCGAGATTCCAGCCCTCGGCTCGCGAGCAAAATACCCCGCAATCGGCTCCGCGCATTACGCGAGCCACGTCGTGATGCGTGGCCAGTGGGTCGATGTGCAGATCGATGCGTCGCGACATCCGAGATGTTCGAAACGGATGCAGCGCTCGCGCGAGCGTCGCCGCGTCGACAAACGGATTATGGCAGTAGAAGGAGAGGCGTACGGCGTCCGTTGGGTGAAACGCCGCCTCAAATGCACGAAGTAGCTCGAGTTGCCCTTTGCGCGGTTCGAGTTTGCCGATTTGCATGAAGACGGTGTCGTTGATTGACGAAGCCGCTGGTACCATTTCATTGAATACTGCACGATCAACTCCGAGCGGCACGACATGAATTGGGATGTGCGCAATCCCGTTGTCGCGCAACACTTCGCGCGCCCAGCTGCTACACACCAAGAGTCGATCCTGCGTTTTCAAATGGTGTAGTTCGCGTGCGGTAAACTGGTTGATTTCAAAGATCGGGAAACCGATGCGTTCTCCCGACCCTACATGAATCGCCAAGTCGAACTGTTGCGCCAGGCGCACGCTCGGTGCCTTCGCGTCAAAATCATCTTGTCGTGCCAGCGCTTGATCGAGGGTTGGCACAGTCGCAATACGCCGATCCACTGCGCCGAGCGGAAAGTACGCGACGTCGGCGCCGACTTCCACGAGCGCTTTCAGCACATGCGCACCAGTCACCCCATAGCCGGTCCGACAGAACGGTGCGATGAAGTTGATCGGGCCATAAGATGAAGCGACCGCGGAAGCGCGATGTGCTTCGTCTTGTGACACTTCGATCTGCGCAATCGAACGCGCATGCAACGCGATGATCGGAGCGGGTGCGTGATCGGCGGACGTCGCAACTAGTATGGCCTCGCCGTCCCGCTCGACGAGTTGATGTGGGAGAAACTCGGCATCGATCAACGCGCGCTGCAGGGACGCGCGCTCCGTCGCGCTGAGCCCCGTCGAATCAACAAGGATCGCGGTGACACGGCCCGCCGCATTGAGTGACGTGAGCGATGTGAGTGTCGTGCGGACACGACCTGGCGCAACATGGACAAATAGCTGTGTGAAATGCGGATGCGTGCGCGCGATCACGGTGGCTATTCCGTCGGTGTCAATGTGCGAACGATGGGCAAGCCCGAGCGACACTCCTGCGCGACGCGCGTCTTCTTGCAGCGTCATGGCTGCCACGTCGCCATCTACGATTGTCAGGACGTGATGGCGCGTATCGGGCTTGGTCGCGGCGCTCAGCGACACAAAACCGTAGGCGGGATCAACATCCAACAGCAAATCATCGTCGGCGAGTTGTGCGTCAAGAAACAAACGGAATTCTGCGGCAACCCCACCTGCGCGCTCGGCTTCGACCGTCGCTACCCAATCGTGCAGACCAAAACGCGGCGTCACGCAAAATCGCGGCACACCGCGCGCGTCGCGCTGGACGCTTTCGATTGCCGCGTGATCAGTGGAACGCGACAAAGTCATCATGGACATAACGCGTGCTTATCGCATGCGCAGGCCGATCGGCTGCGACGGGTAAACGGACACATCAATCGGTCGACGGACCTCGTGCGCGTCGTCGCGACTGACAACTTGCAATCCGCGGCCCTGCGCCACATTGAACACTAACGGTGCGCGAAAATTTCCGGTCGTGGTCGTCGTTGCATTCGGCGCGAGCGTTAACATGACCAAGGCGAGTGCGTCGGTCTCCTGCTCGATTTGCAACGTCTTGCGATCGATGAGGCCAAGATCAATGGCGTATGACGCATCGAGCACGAATGGATCGCCGAGAATGAATGTCAGGTCAGGATCGTCGGTCGATTGCAACCACCACAAGCCATTGCGTGCGGCAGGGAGCAACGCAAACTCGTGGCAACCGGGGAATCCACCAAGCGGAATGGGAAAGTGCATGATGGCAGACGATGGCACGTCCACATCGCCAATGGCGCTCGAGGCCACGCACCGAAGTGCAACGTCACCAACAGATACGTCAGACTGAAGTGCTGTAGTCATGGAGGTCAGAGGTAGTTCGCCAAGCTGAGACTGAGAATTCGAGAGGTCGCACTCATTGCTGCTTGGTACATCGTCTGCTTGCCCGTCAGCTCCACGAGCGCTTTGTCAACTTCCGTGTCACGCAAATCTGATCGGTACGTTTTCAGCGACAATTCCAACGTGTTGAGTGTGGCCGTTTGCGCATCCAGTTCATTGATCCGCGCGCCTTGGGTGCCGAGCAGTGTTTGAAGGTTGCTGTCTGCAACGCCGATACGATCTGTTGCGGCAGTGATACCGGCAACGTTGTTGGCGCCGAGCGCGGTGGAGAGCGCCCGCAACGATTCGAGCACGTCGGAGGTGAGGAACACTTCCGTTCCATTGTGTGTCGGCGTCAAGAACTTATTGTCACCAATTTCGATCTGTCGGTTCCCGCTGGGATTCACCGATAATCCGCCGCTGTCCAAGAGGCGTGAGAATGGTCCCGAGGCAGTCGTTGGCAATTGAAATGGCAACTCGCCGCTTCGTGTCCCACCGAACAAATAGTCGTCGCCGAATTTAGTATTCCCTGTGTCAACGGCGTGGCTGAGGAGCTGATCAACTTCCGCCTTCACGATCGTCCGCGACTGCGCGGTTGACGTCGATCCCGACTGCCCCACACCAAGTTCGATCGCGCGCGTAAGCACGTTGCCAACATCGTCGAGGACACCTTCTTCGGCTGCTGCGTGGGCATTCCCGATGTTGAGATTGCGACGAAATTGCGCAAGCGCGCGCATGGAACTACCGACGCGCACCACTTCGCTGGCAGACGAGGGATCATCGGACATTTTTCGCAGGCGAATGCCCGACGATATGTCTTCACGTAGCCGCTCAATCCCCTGCATGTTCGCCTGCAGGCGATTCTGGCTGGTGAAGATGAGACTCTGATTCGTCACGCGCATAGTCAGTCGGGCGAGCGGTCCGTTGTCAGTACCTGTACAGGTATCGATGCGTGACCGGCTTTCATGTTTTTGAGTATCGGAGGCGCGCGGCCAGCCTTTAGCGGCTAATTTTGCCGAGTGCCAGTTTTGCCGTGTTATGGAAGGGACGCTTGCTCGCGGAGCGCGTCACCAACCGTCTTTTCCCATTTTCGACCCCGCACTCCCCAGCATGGCGACCATCCTGCACGTCGATGACGAGCCAGCGGTTGGCTTGATGCTCGAAGACACGCTTGAGCGGGCCGGGCATACGCCAATCGGCGCTCGGAGCGTTCCTGAGGCGCTGCAGATCTTGGAGCGCGGTGGCGTGGATCTGATCATCTCGGACTACCGGATGCCCGGTATTTCCGGGTTGGAGTTCATTCAAATGCTGGCCCGCGAGGGATATGACATCCCGTTGATCATGCTCACGGGGTTTGCGAGCATCGAACACGCGGTCGCGTCGATCAAGGCTGGGGCTATCGATTACATCACCAAGCCGGTGCGCCCGCAACAGTTAGAGCTCGCGGTGGATCAGGCGTTGGAATACGTGCGCTTGCGTCGTGAAAATGAATCGCTCCGCAAGGAGGTCATGCAGTTTCGGAACGAACGACAGATCATTGGCGACTCTGCGATCGTTCGTCGAATTTTGCAAACAGTCGCGATGGCTGCTCCGACGAGAGCGACAGTGTTGCTGCAAGGGGAATCGGGGACGGGCAAGGAATTGTTCGCGCGGGCCATTCACGATCAGAGCGATCGCCGGGACAAACCATTCATCAAGCTGAATTGTGCGGCGTTGCCCGAAGGCTTGGTTGAAAGTGCGCTCTTCGGGCACGAGAAGGGTGCGTTTACTGGTGCGATCAAGCGTGTTGAGGGCGCCTTCGAGCGCGCGAATCGCGGCACGTTATTGCTGGACGAAATTTCGGAAATGCGACTCGATTTGCAGGCGAAGCTGTTGCGTGTTTTGCAGGAGCAGGAATTCGAGCGCGTTGGCGGCACGTCGTCAATAAAGGTTGATGTCCGGATTGTCGCGACGACCAACCGCGATCTCGCGGCGGAAGCCGACCGGGGCACGTTTCGTCAGGACCTCTATTATCGGCTCTCAACGATACCCATTCTCATTCCGCCCCTGCGGGATCGTCCGGAGGATATTCCGGTCTTAGCGCTGCGTTTCGCGATGCGTACGGCGGCGGAGATCGGCAAGAAAATCGAGGGGCTGACGCCCGATGCGCTCGAGTCGCTGCAACACTATCCGTGGCCCGGCAACATTCGGGAGCTGCAGCATGTGATTGAACGCGCGGTCATTTTGACGCCCGATGCGATGATTCAGCCGCATTGTCTCGAAGGTACACGCTTTGGACTCGCACATTCGTTAGGCGCGCCATCCATTCGGCCGCGCTCGGTGTCCGGCTCAAGTGGCGGCGGGTCCACTGTTGGACGTGTGGCTGTGGGTGCAGGAGTTGGAAGCGCGGGGGCGAACGGTGGGGCCATCAACTTGAATTCGCTCAATGTGGCGGACGCGGAGCGGGTGCTTATTCAGCATGCGCTGACTGCTGCCGACAATAATCGAACGAAGGCTGCGGATTTGTTGGGCATCAGTGTCCGAACCTTGCGCAACAAACTCAATGGGCCGGGCCGCGAGGCTGAGGCAGATGACGAATAGGGTGAAAATTATTTACCGCGAATTGCGCGTCGTTCGGCCGTCGGTTGCCGTCCAGTTCGAGCATAACAACGGCAGTTCTGACCACAACTGAAGCGGCAGAAAGTTCCGTATAGCGCAAGTTTGCTCCCGACGTCTTGTTGAAAACTGCCGTACTATTGCCAACAATTCTTCGCCTTGGAATGACGTACAAGATGAATAAAATCATAGTGTTACGGGCGATTTAATTGCCTGAAACCGCTGATAAATTCGCGGCCGCACTGACTTGGCCCAACCATTGCTTTTTCCGGTGGCGGATACGCTTGCCCATTCACCACCGGACCCCTGCGATGCTCTTCGGACTGATCGATCGCGTCACCTCTGCCTCGTCGCTCAAAACGGGCCTCGACGAAAGTGTCGCGCGCTCTCGCAGCATCGCGGACCGTGTCGCGAAGGCCACTCTTCAGAACAGCGACGGGTTTTCGCTCAAAGCGAGCAATGGGCAGACCGCCGTCGCCAATGCCAATCCGATCAACGTCGAAGACGAAATGGTGGGACTCGCCGACGAGCAGATGCGCTTTCTCGCGACCTCACGATTGCTCGAAAAGACCTATCAAAATCTACGCACCGCGATCAAAGGCACGATCTGATGTCCAGTATCGATCCAACGCGGCCACTCGGATTCCTCCCGCTGCAAAACCAAGGCGTCATCCGCCCGATGTTCCGCTCCATGGGTATCGCCGCCAGCGGACTCGCCGCGCAGCGCCAACGCATGGAAACCATCGCGCAAAACATTGCGAACGCCGATGTCACGCGCGGAGCCGATGGGACGCCATACAAACGGCAGGACGTCGTTCTCGAAGCTGCAACCTCACAAAACGCGCTCTTCAATACAGGCAGCGCGAGCGGCATGAGCAATGTGCGTGGGAGTGCAACAGTCGACACTGCCACATACGGCGATGGACCAAAGCGCGTTGTCGTTCCTGTGCTTCCGATGAATGGCCAGAGCGACGGACAGCACGAATTTGGCGTGCGTGTCGCTGGTATTGCCGAAGACCAAGGCGAAGGGCGGCTTGTGTATGAGCCAGGCCATCCCGACGCCGATGCCAGCGGATATGTGCGCTATCCCGACATCGACACAACGCAAGAATTAGTGCGCCTTATGGATGCGAAGCGCATGTACGAAGCGAATGCTGCCGTGTTTCAAACGGCCAAATCGATGCTTCGCGCATCACTCGATATCTGATTCACTCGCATTCCGCATAAACGGCCATGAGCATCAACAGCATCAGCAATCCGCTTCTCGCGACCCTCGGCATCATCGCCCGCCCCGATGCGGCGCGATCAACGACCGACCGCGTGCAACCCAACGGCACCGATCGCGCCGGCGCACCGCTTACACCGGTGGCGCGCCATGCACTTAAAACGCAGACGCCCATCGCGGGTGCTGGGACCACGCAACACACGGTCCCGGCAGAGGCACCACCCGGTACCGATCCGACGCTGTGGAGCGTGCTCACGACGGAAGAACGCAATTTCTTTGCGAAATCCGCATCGTCGGGCCCGCTGACTTATGGACGCATCAAGGCAGCCACAAATCCCGCTCCACCGGCCGCACGTGGTGTGCGGCTTGACGTACGCGCCTGAGCCCGAGACAGCACATCATGCAACCGCGCATTGATCTTCTCACGCGTTCGCTGCCGCAGCTGACCGGCGACGATACCGCTACAAAACAAGTTCCGGTGTTCGGAACCGGTGACAATTCCTTTGGCAACACGTTTACACGTGCGCTCAACGAAGTCTCTGACGCCAAAGATATCGGTGACGATCTGACAAAACGCTTTGCGCGTGGCGAAAACGTCGAGCTGCATCAAGTGATGGCGGCGACCGAAGAGGCGACGATTGCGTTGGATGTCCTCGTTGAGATGCGTAACAAGATGGTCGAAGCCTATCGGTCCGTCGTCAACATGCAGTCGTA